>JAITQT010000103.1 GCA_031288745.1 Deltaproteobacteria bacterium | reverse complement strand
CCCACGGCCTTTAAAGACTTTTTTGATCATAGAGCCTAAAAGCTTGCGTATATTCCAATTGGAGTCATCGTGGCTAATGGGCCTTAGCGGCTCTTCGTTGGTAGCCCCGTACATGACTAACCCCACGGCCGTGGAAAACTTAGGATCGTTTACGCTCACCACTGCGTTGCCGCAATCAGGCTGGCCTACACGGGCCGGGCAGTTAAAGACCTCTACGGCTAAATCGGTTATACCCAATAGATGGGCCGAGCCTCCGGTGAGGACTGCGGTCATGGCCTTTTCGTAGCCGGTTTCCCTGATTTGGGTGTCAATAGCTGAAAAGATTTCTTTCACTCTATTATTTAGCACATGACAGGTCACGCTTTGATCTATTAAGGTAGAAGTCCCCGAGGGCAGCTCCACTTCTATCTTTAGATCCGGCGTTACGTGACGCTCGTGACAGCAGCCAAATTGAATCTTAAGCTGCTCAGCCTTATCGAGAGGAATACAAAAGCCAGTAGAGAGATCGTTACTAAGGCTATCTCCACCCATCGGCACTACCCCTGAGTGCCAAATACAGCCGTTCTGGAAGATGGCGTAATCAGACGTCCCCCCACCTATATCTACTAGAATGACCCCACTTTGCCGCTCATTTTCCGTCAACACCGCCTCAGCCGAGGCCACAGACTCTAAAACGGTGTTGTTGATATCTAAGCCCGCTTGAAGTACGCAGCCGGCAATATCTCGGATGATATTCATATCCGCAGTGACTATGTGTAAACTGGCCCACAAGCGCTTACCGTTCATGCTTAAGGGGTCGGTAATATAGTCCTTACGATCGTCTAACTGATAGACCTGGGGGATGGTGTGGATTATATCGCGGTTTTGGGGGATATTAACGTTCATGGCTGATTCGTTAACCCGCCTAATATCTTCTTGGGTCACTAAGCCCGACTCAGTGATGATTAAACCAGTAGAATTAAACGACTCCACCGGACCCCCCGCTACCCCCACGTAGGCCGAGGCTATCTTGCAGCCAGCCATCTGCTCGGCACTGCCCACCGCCTCCTTTATGGCCTCCACTGTTTTAGAGACATTGTTTATTTTCCCTTGCCACAATCCGGTGCTCTTAGCATAGCCAAGGCCGGTTATCTCCAAACCATAGTCCGGACTCATCCGGCCGACCACGCAGGCGATCTTGGTTGTGCCGATATCAAGACCCACGTAGAGTTCGCTTTCAGGCTTTTTGGGTGCCATCTTGAAAAACCTCCCACATATACTTATGAACGTTTCAGATAAATAAATTTATAAAACTTTTTCGATTCAATTTTCAGCCCGCTCCTTAGTTTCCCTTTGAGCCACCTTTGGTGCTGCTAAATCTTCAGGCTGAGCTTGGGGGTTTAAAAACTCTCCAGCCGCCCCCTTAACGGGCCTAATGATAACCCTAGGCGAGCACTCTAAATTAACGTAAGCCACTTTTTGGGCGAGCCCCTTAGTCTTTAAATAGTCAAAGACTTTTTTTAGGCGGGTAAACTTTTCTGAAAAAGAGCCTACCCCAACCTTTATCTCCCGGCCGCCATTTTTAAAAAATAAGGTTATGCCTCTATCTGAATCGCTATGGATTTCAGAGACATTTTCCAGCTTAAAATCATCCTCTCTAGCCCTTAAGACCTCAACTAGATTAAAGACCTGATTTAAGCTGTCTTGGACTAAAGGTCCCGAACTCATCAAATCATCAATAACAAAACCGCTAACTATGGGTAAATCCGGGTTTTCCCCGGGCTCTAATCTTTTAAAAGGTTTTCCTTGGCGATTAACGTAATAAAGATGATCTAAGGCCACCAAGGCTAAAGGATTATACTCAGTAATTTCTAGGCTTAAGCCATCGGGAAAGGAACGATTAAAATCGACTTTCTCCAACCAGCTAAGGGTTTTAAGGCTGGCTTCAGCCGCCTCTTGGTCAAAATTTAAGATATTGACCCCGTTTTTTAACCCAGCCGCCTCTAGCACTTCCGTTCTCTCTAAACGATTAAGTCCCGTTATGGCGATATTTTGAGAGAGCACCCTAAAATAATCAGATTCATCAAGCCGCAAATACCCGTAAACAATAGCGAGGCTAATGATAGCCGTTATGAAGGCTATAAACAGAAGTTTTAACCCTTTTTTGGCTAACCTTAGGAAAACCGGGCGCAATTTTATAGCCCTTAGGCCTGGCCCTTTTTCCTTAAGCCGGGCTATAGGCTGATTAACCATAGGCCGCTTGCCTTTACCACGCTCGGGTAACTTTAAATGGGGAAAATCCTTGGCCGTGTATTTAAGATTAGCCACTGCGACACATGAATTTTTTTATTAAAGTTAAATTTACAGAAAATTTTATTTTTATCACCTATTTAGCAACTAAATAGTATCATACAAATATTTGATTGTTTAGCATTATTGAAAGGAAAATAATTACATATTGCCGAAAAAAAACTAGTATGGGCTCATGCACACCAAATCATTGCCTAGTTTTAAATGACCCGATGACTTTTATTTTTTTCCACCTATTCAGGTCAAATTCATTTACTAAGCCTATTATCAAATCCTAAACAACCAGGCTAGAATTTAGTAATAATAATTATACTGTTTAGAATTAAAATAGTCAAATTTTTTTTCTTGTCCGGTCAACTAGGTTCCTTTGACCTAAACCAAGCCTGGAAACCCTAGTCCAAAGACATCTCTAGCCCTTGTGAATCAATGATTTTGACCTCAGGGATCAATTTTAGGCCAGTTTTTTTTAAAACCAAATCTTTAACTTTTAAGGCCAGCTCTAAGACGTCTTTTTGATTTGCTTTCTCCACATTAAGAATAAAATTTGCGTGGATATCGCTAATTATAGCCCCGCCGACCTTAAGGCCCTTTAGCCCCAAAGAATCTATGAGCCTCCCTGCCGAATCTCCAGGCGGGTTTTTAAAAAAGCAGCCTAGACTTCGACCTTTAGGCTGAGATAACTCCCTACTTCTTTTGGCCTCGTTCCCCTCGATGGCGACCTGCAAGGAGCTAGAAGGCTTAAGCTTTATAAGAAGACAATATATTAGACTCTCCTCCAAGCCCTTTGGTAGGGTAAAGCGGCGATAATCAAAATTTAATTCCGCTCTCTCCAAAACCACCTCACGGCCCTCTGGGGTTAGTAGATAGAGTCTTTCGACTAGCTCTCCTATTGATTGGCCAAAACTTCCAGCGTTTCCTCTAACCGCCCCCCCCACCGTGCCCGGAAGACCGCTTAGAGGGGCTAGGCCCGATAGGCCTACTTTTTGGGCCACTCTGACGCATTTAGCTAAAGAGGCACCGCCGCCTAGCCTCATTACGCCTGAGCCCAAACTCCGCCAAACAATTTGGCAAAAATCACCTATAAGAGTAATTATGGGGGCTTCCAAAGGCTCGTCTGGGCACAAAATATTACTACAACCCCCAATAGGCACATATCTAATCTTATTTTTACTTAATTTTCTTAAAATATCACTTAAATATGACTCACTCGAGGCCCTAAACCTTAGCCCAGGGCCCCCTATGGCCATGGGCGATAGACTTGAGAGCATCACCAATTGGGGCTCGGTCCCAAATATTTTCTTGACCTCGAGCCAGATTCGCTTTACTTCTTCCATAGTTTTGTTTTATTCTTAAAGCGCTTTAGGCCTTATTAGGGCCCTTTAAAATATTAGTAACCGTTCACCAAGTCTTTTTTCCCCACGTTACGGCTGGTAGCGCCTTTCGAGTTGTAATTAAGTTTTAGCCTACCCTATAAGATCTTAACATTAGTTCTTTTGAGGTTTCTACTTAGCTCTCTGCTCCAACCATATATTTTAACCCATATTTTTAACTTTGATTATTATTAAAATTACTAAGTTCCTATAGGGGGCTACATTGTTGTGGTATGTGTCATCCCTTTCAATAGGCTTGGCCCCACAACGCTCTTTTTTGTAAACGGGCCCTTAAACGTTCATTGATGAACGGACCCAAATAATCTAATTTTTGCCCTTAATTAGAGCCAAGAGTTCCTCGCCCGCCCGGTAGACGTTACCGGCCCCCAAAGTCATGACTGCGTCACCCTCCTTAAGAAGCGGGGCCAAGTTAAAGGCGGCTTCAGTAACCTTTCCGGCATAGCGAACCCCCCGATGACCGCGCATAGCTGTTTCTTTTACTAAGACCTCAGCGTCAAGACCTTCAAAGGGCTTTTCGCCGGCCGCGTAGATATCGGTGATTAGTAATAGATCGGCTTCGTTAAAGGCTGAGGCAAATTCGCTCAATAAGTCTTTAGTCCTTGAGTGCCTATGAGGCTGAAAGATAACCACTCGGCGCCTTCCAGGAAAGGTCTCAGCCAAGGCCGAAAGGGTAGCCTTAATCTCGGTGGGATGGTGACCATAATCGTCTAGAACTGTTATGCCCCCCTCTTGTCCCTTAAGCTCAAAACGCCGACCCACCCCTTTAAAGCTTGAAAGGCCTTCGGCTAAGTCAGAGGGGCTTAGGCCCAATTCGAGTCCCACGGCTGCGGCGGCCAAGGCGTTTTGAACGTTATGGCGACCTGGCACGTTTATAGTCATTTGGCCCAGCATTTGGCCTTTGCGAGTAAGCTCAAACGAATAGCCCCAATCAAGCTTTTTTATTTCTCTAGCCGTAATCTCGGCCTGGGCCGACAGACCATAGGTTAGGCAGCGCTTTTTGACCCCCGGCATAAGGCTTTGGACCCTTTGATCGTCTAAGCAGAGGATAGAGAGGCCGTAAAAAGGCACTCGATTAATAAAAGTCAAAAAAGTTTGCTCTAAGCGCGCCAAATCCTCGTAAAAATTCATATGCTCGCGATCGATATTAGTAACCACGGCCACGGTTGGATTTAAGAGTAAAAAGCTGCCGTCAGATTCGTCAGCCTCGGCTACCAAAAGTTCCCCTTGCCCTAATCTAGCGTTGGCCCCTAGGTTGTTTAGCCTTCCGCCTATAACTAAAGTGGGATCTAAGCCGCAGTAGGTTAAAAGAGCCCCTAATAAAGAGGTGGTTGAGGTTTTACCGTGACTTCCAGCCACCGCGATTGAGGTCTTAAGCCTCATTAACTCCGCTAGCATTTCCGCTCTAGGGATAACCGGTATGGCCTTACGCCTTGCTTCTACTATCTCTGGATTATCATCGGGCACAGCTGAGCTAACCACCAAAACGTCTATATCTTTAACTAGTTCGGCCCGGTGACCAATATCGATTTTAGCTCCTAACCCCTCAAGTCTCTGAGTTTGGGAGCCCCTTTGCTGATCTGAACCGCTTACCAAATGACCTAGGTTAAGTAACACTTCGGCTACCCCGCTCATACCAATGCCGCCAATGCCCACAAAATGAACTCGCCTAGGCTTGTGGTACAATTTTCCCTCCCCCTTTCATAAATTTATCTATGAGTTCAGCCATGGCCCTTAAAGCGCTAGCCGCGCTCTGAGCCGCGCTTTGGGAGGCTAATTCCATGGAGGCTAATTTTTCTGGAGAGCTGATTAGCTCTCTTAAAAGGCTAGCTACTTTACCGCTTTCGATTTCACTCTCGCTTAAAATCTTAGCTCCCCCCTCTTTAACTACACTCTCCGCGTTAATCCTTTGATGATCATCAGCTGCCGCAGCGAAAGGCACTAATATCGCCGGAAGCTTTACGCAAGTAAGTTCGCTCACCGTCAAGGCCCCGGCCCTGGCCACCGCTAGATGGCTTTGCTTATATAAACAAGCCATATCGTGAAAAAAGGGCCCGACCCTGGCCTCTACCTGGCCTTCTTGATAGGCCTTTTTGACCTTTTCTAAATCGCTTTGACCGCTTTGGTGGATAACCTTAAAATCAAGACCCTCTTTTTTTAAACTAGCCAAGGCCTCAGGGAGGGCGTTATTAAGCACTCTGGCCCCCTGCGAACCACCTAAGACCAAAACGGTCATAGGTTTTTGGCTATAATCGCGCCTTATATCTTTTAGGGCCGCTATTTGAACTCCCACCGGGTTTCCGGTGACTATGACCTTATTGGAGGGAAAAAAATCTCTGGCTTGGGGAAAACCTAGCATAATAAGAGAGGCAATTTTTCCTAAATAGCGGTTGGCTATCCCAGGCCTTGAATTTTGTTCGTGGATGATTAACGGGACCCCGGCCATAAGCGAGGCCAGGCCAACTGGACCGCAGAGGTAGCCTCCAGTAGCTAGACAGACTCCGGGCCGATACTTTCTAATAATATCTACGCTTTTAATTAAGCCTAAAAAGGCTTGAAATATAGCCTTAGGGGCCTTAGCTAGCCCTCGGTTTTTAAGCCCGGAGAGGGTAATAGTCTTTGTGGGGTAACCTAAGGGGCCTAAGATGGTCTTTTCAATATCTCTCCCTACCCCAAGAAAGAGAAAGGTAAAATTATTATCTATTAGCTTAAGTTCATTCGCTATTAAGGCGGCAGGGATGACGTGCCCACCGGTGCCGCCGGCGGCCATTAGCACTCTACGCTCCGTAGTCATTAGCCTCGGCCTTTCGCCTTAAGCCGTTATCGCTTAAGCGGCTCTTAAGGCCCAAGAGTTCGACCCTTTTTAACTTAGGCATATTAGTTTCTATTTTTTCTATTTTTTTAGCTAAAGCCCCCTCCCCTTCGACATAATGGCTTCTAGAATAAATATTAAGTAGTATACCCATAGCCACGCAGCTAGTAATGAGGCTACTACCCCCATAGCTAAAAAAAGGTAGGGGAAGGCCCTTAGAGGGGATAATGGAGAGAGCGACGAACATATTAAAAAAGGCGGGAATGCCCACGCATAAGGTTAAGCCTAAAGCTAAATAATACCCGCCCAAATCCTTGGCTCCCTTAGCTATCTTAAAGCCGCGATAGACTAAGTAGAGAAAGAGGAAAGCGACTACCACTACTCCGATAAAGCCAAAATCTTCGCCGATAACGGAAAAAACGTAGTCGGTGTGCACTTTAGGTAAAAATAGGTGCTTTTGAGCCCCCTGCCCAGGCCCTACCCCGGTCAGGCCGCCAGCCCCAAAGGAGTACATGGAGTGGATAACAGCGTAGCCCGTGTCTAACGGATCGTTCCAAGGATTACTCCAACCCATCAGGCGCGCGACGCGGTGCTCAAATTTAACGATTAAATACCAGATCACTGGGATGAAGGTGGTAAAGAGCAACATATGTAGGTACTTAACTTGGGCGGCGATCATTAAGCACACCACTAAGCCAGCCACCACCAAGGCCCCGCCTAAGTCCTTTTCTAAGACTATTAAGCCGCCGAAGAGGGCGATTATCAAAAAAGGCACCCCAAAACCGTAACCAATACGGCCGAGGTTAGCTTGATTTTGCGCGAAATATTTAGCTAAAAAGACCGAAACTGCAAGTTTAGCCGCTTCCGAGGGCTGGAAAGGCAATAACAATCCCCAGCGGGTGGCCCCGAAGACGGCCCGGCCTTGACCGGGAATGAGGATGTAGGCTAATAAGGCTAAAGAGATGATAGTTAATAGTACGGCCCATTTAAGAAAATAACGGTAGGGAAATCTGGATAGAAGCAACATCAAACACAGCCCGCCAATAGCAAATCTAAATTGGGGCTTAAGGTAAAAATAGGGATCGCGCTCAAAAAAGTCGCCCTGGGGGTAGCTAGCCGAATATAGAACCGATAAGCCTAAGCCCAAAAAAAAGAGGATCAAGGCTAAAAGTCCGGTGTCAAGGGGCTTTTTAGAGTCAATTTCAATTTTTACATTTTTTATATTCACTTTTATCCTTATAAATCAATTTTAGTATAAAAAACGCTATATATTATTATTAGATCAATTTAAACATTTTCTTGAAAAGTAACCGTTCACAAACCTTCCCAGGAGGGCTGCTACGCTTAATATTTTTATCAATACTTTCCAGCCGCTGTGGTGAAAGTTGCCTTTAATAGATTTTTCAAATTGCAAGGCTAATTCCATCCATAAACCAAGATTTAGGCTTTATTAAGCTTATAAAAAAAATTTATATGTTTCTCCCAAAATCATCTTAACAACCTTAGTATTCTTGGTTATTATTCTGACTATGGGAACTCAAGCAAAAAAATTACGCTCAAGTCCCATACTGCCCCCTCAGCTTGGCTCTCCGCCAGCCTCGTCCCCTTCTCTGTCCTCAAACCCCTTTCCGGTAATAGCCAACCAATCAACAACCTAACATATCGGCTACTTCGTTTAGGCGATTATGCCTAATCCAACTATACGCTCCAGCGCCCCATTGAGTTTATGTCTTATCAATTCAGGCGTCCAATAGGTCTCATGGAGGTTTTATTAACGGTTACGTAACCGTTCACCAAGTCTTTTTTTCCCCACGTTACGGCTGGTAGCGACTTTCGAGTGGTAATTAAGTTTTAGCATACCCTTAAGTTCTTACATTAGTTCTTTTAACGTTTCTACTTAGCTCTCTGCTCCAACCATATATTTTAACTTTGATTAATTTTAAAATTACTTAGCTCCTATCGGGGGCTACATTGCTGCGATATGTGTCGTCCCTTTCAATAAGCTTGGCACCGCAACGTTCTCTCTTGTGAACAAGCCCTTAAACGTTCACATTTGTGGACTTGCGCCTTGATAAAACAAGCTGGCCTCTCTGGCAAAAACCTCACCTCTATGCTTATAGTCGCGAAACTGATCAAAAGAGGCCGTGGCCGGGCTTAGTAAAACCACCTCGCCACTCTTAGCCTCCTGAGAAGCTATAGAAACCGCTTGTTTCATATCTACGGCTAGTCTTACCGGCTTAACCGATTCTAGTGCCGCCTTCACCTTTTCTCGACATTCACCCATGGCTACTATTAATTTAACCCTATCTTTTAGGTAAGGAGCTAAATAGGAAAAATCTAAATCCTTATCTCTTCCTCCCAAAATTAATATAATTGGCCGATCAAAGCTCTCCAAGGCCCTAGCCACGGCCCCAACGTTAGTCGCTTTACTATCGTCTACAAAATCAACCCCGCCATAGCTCCCCACCAAGCTTAAACGATGCTCGGAACTTTTATAGTCGCAAGCTAAATCAAGCGCCCTTTGGGGCTCGATTTGGGCCGCGTAACAAAGACCCACTGCGGCCATGACGTTTTCTTGGTTGTGAGCCCCAAAGAGACTAAAGCTCTTAAAATCAGCTCTGGCTACTATTTTTGAGTTTTCAACTACGATTATCTCATTTTCTTCTAGATAGGCCCCAAAATCGCTTCTTTTACTTCTAGAAAAGCCAAAAACGCGTCCTCTAGGCGAAATAGTTGAGAGTAAGGGGTCGTCAAGGTTAATGATGGAGAGATCTTTAGGTCCTTGTAGGTTAAAGATCCTTTTTTTTAACTCAAAATAACTTTCCATCGTTGCGTGCCTATCTAAGTGATCCGGGGTCAGGTTTAAAAAGGCGGCCCCTCGGGCCTTAAAACTTTCGATGGTCTCTAATTGAAAACTTGAAATCTCCACTACGGCCCATTTTATATTTTGCGCCTGGCCTTGACTCTGCTCGATGGCTAAATCGGCTAAGGGAGAGCCGATATTTCCGCCCACGTAACAATCGAGGCCCGCTTTTTTTAGGATATACCCAGTTAGATCGGTTACCGTTGATTTACCGTTACTTCCGGTTACGGCTAGAATCGGGCAAGAAATAAATCTAAAGGCCAATTCGATTTCTCCGATGACCTCGGCCCCCAGTGAGCGAGCTGTTGCGATTATCGGGTGATTTATGGGCACTCCTGGGGAGACGACTAGGAGAGAGAATGAAGCCAAGTTTTTTTCCGCCTCAGCTTCGGAAATTATTTTAACCCCTAGGTTATCTAACTCTTTTTTCTCTTTTTCTAATTGTTCTATTGGCTTTTTTTCGGAAACTGCGACTCTAGCGCCTAGAAAAACTAAGAGTTTAGCCGCAGCTATCCCAGAGAGCGCCGCCCCCATAACTAAGCTACCTCGCCCTTGCGCCCTAGTTTCCTTCGAAATTAAAACCATTGACTAAGCTCCCTAAAAACAAGCTCTTAAAATTTTGGTCTTTATATTCTTTCCTTATAAAATTAAACCCCAAAATTTAACTAATAGCCTTTCTAATCATCTAAGCTTTAAAGTAGATAGGCCGGCTAAGCTTAAGATAATGGCGATGATCCAAAAGCGAATGGTTATCTTTGATTCAGGCCAACCTAGGAGTTCAAAATGGTGATGGAGCGGGGCCATCTGCAAAATCCTGCGACCGCGAGTGGCTTTAAAAAAAGTTACCTGCAAAATAACCGATAAGGCCTCTATGACAAAGAGCCCGCCCACCAAAATTAACAATAGCTCTTGCTTAACCACGATGGCGGCCATACCCAAAGCGGCACCTAAGCTTAAAGAGCCCACGTCGCCTAAAAAAATCTGGGCCGGATAAGAGTTAAACCACAAAAAACCCAAGCCCCCACCGATGAGGGCAGCTAAGAGGACAGCTACTTCCGAGGCCCCAGGCACGCCTAAGATCTGAAGGTGGTTAGAGATAACCGAGTTTCCAGAGCAGTAGGCAAAGACCATATAAGTCGCAGCGGCCAAAATAATGGGCCCGATGGCTAGTCCGTCTAAACCGTCGGTTAGATTAACTGCATTAGAAGAGCCAACCAAGATAAGAGTGGCGAAAAGGGCGTAGAGGGGGCCCAAATCAAGACTTAAAAACTTAAGCCCTGGCACGGTTAAGACCGGGGTATGACTGGGGATTAAGTTTAAAAGTAAGCCGGCCAAAAGCCCTATGACGCACTGGGCCATGAGTTTTTGTTTACCGGTTAGCCCTAAGTTTCTTTTTTTAGTTACTTTTAGATAGTCATCGCCAAAGCCCACCAGCCCAAAGAGAAGAATAACTAGCCAAGTAATCCTTACATAGCCAGAAGACCAATTTATCCATAAAAGGCAGGCCGTAAAGCTGGTAAAGAGGAGCAAGACGCCCCCCATTGTGGGGGTACCGCTTTTGCTCGAATGGCCCCTGGGTCCGTCTTCGCGCACGATTTGATTGACTCTAAAACTCTTTATAGTTTTAATGTACCAAGAGCCTAAAATAAGCCAAAGGCTCATAGAGGTTAAGGCGGCCAAAATTATCCTAAAAGTTATATATCTAAAGACGTTAAAGACGCTTACATGTTCAGAAAGATCTAAAAACAATTCATATAACATTTAGTTTTCCTTATTTATACATTTATTTTAAAAAAATATTCAACCGCTTTTTCTAAGCCTACACTCCTAGAGCCTTTTACCAGCACCAACGATCCCTTGGGCGCAGTTTCCACTATCCAAAAGGCGGCCTCTTCTGGGTTGGAAAAATTTTTAAGCCTTCTCGCGTTTAAGCCCGCCGCCGCAGCCCCTTGGGCGGTAAAATGACTTAAGGGACCAACCAAGGCCAAATAGTCGAGCCCGATTTTGACCGCTAACCGCCCAATTCGAATATGAAGGTTTTGGGCCTCTTCCCCAAGCTCCAACATATCGCCCAAAATAGCCGCCTTGGGGGCCAAGGGGTCTAAGGCGGCTAGGCACCTTAAGGCTGCAGCCACTGAGGTGGGATTTGCGTTATAACTATCATCTATTATCCCAAGCCCTCGGTTCGATAGCTTAGGCTTAAAGCGACCCTCGACCGGCTCGGCTAGCGATAGGCCTAATGTTAAGATCTCCCAATCAAAACCAGCGGCCAAGCCTGCGGCCGCAGCCGCTGCTGCGTTTAGGGCGTTGTGACGGCCATGAAGCTTAAGGACTAAAGAGACCGGTTTTTTGAGCCCCGGGCCAATTAGGCTTATCCTTTGCCCCATTAAGCCTAGATCCACAGCTTTAGTTAAGACTACGTCGGCCCCGCTGCCAGCTTCCCCAAAAGTCATCTTTAAGCCCTTAAAGTTATTAATATAGGGTTTTAATAGCTCTTCATTAGAATTGTAGACCGCGTAGTCGTCTCTCTCCAAACCTTCTAAGATTTCGCTCTTAGCCTTAGCCACGTTTTCTACTGTGCCAAAGCCCTCCAAATGGGCTCGACCCACCGCCGTAATAAGCCCTACGTTAGGTTTAGCCGTACGCGTTAGGGCCTCAATCTCCCCCATACGGTTGGCCCCCATCTCTAAGACAGCTAGGCGAGTGGTGGGGCTTAACCCAAGTAGAGTTAGGGGCAGGCCCACTTGATTGTTAAAGTTTCCAGCGGCGATTAAACTATCTTGCCCCCCTAAAGAAACTATGGAGCGCAATAATTCTTTAACTGTGGTTTTGCCAACCGAGCCGGTCACAGCCACCACCGTGGGCTTAACTAAATCTCTCACCGCTCTGGCCATTAAGCCTAAAGCCTCTAAGGAACAGCTCGTTTCTATTATAAGAGATTTATCGACCTTAAGTTCTTCCCCTTTTTCCACTACTGCCGCTAGCGCTCCTTTGGCTATAGCTTGGGAGACAAAATCGCGCCCGTCAAAGTTTGGTCCTTTGAGAGCCACAAACAAGGTTCCCGGACCGGCTAAACGGCTATCGGTAGAGACAGCCTTAACTTTAAGCTGGCTATTTTTAAGACCCTCAGCGCCAGTTAGCTGAGCCATTTGGGCTAGCTCCTTAAGGCTTAAGCCTAGTTGAGCTAAACCCGGCCCGCTCTTAAGTTCGGTCCCACTCATCTTAAGATTTACCTTCTTTAATTAAGGCTGAGAGTGTCTTTTGGCGATCGTCAAAATCTATTTTCTGGCGGCCTAAAATCTGATAAGTCTCGTGGCCTTTGCCAGCGATAAGGGCGGCGTCGCCCTTTTCTATTAAGGCCGCCATAGTCTCTATGGCTTTTTGGCGATTAACTTCGATAATATATTGACCATCTTCTACTTTAACTATCCCTGAAGTAGGGTTATTTACACCTTTTAAGCCTAAATTATTAAGTCCGACAGCTACCTCATTAATTATGCTCAGGGGCTCTTCCGTTCTAGGGTTATCAGAAGTAAGGATAACTAGATCAGAAAGCTTTCCCGCTTCAAGACCCATTAAAGGCCTTTTGCCCCTATCTCTATCTCCTCCACAGCCAAAGACCGTAATAAGTCTTCTAGGCTTTAAGGCTTTTATAGCAGTAAGCGCTGTCTTAAGCGCGTCCGGGGTATGGGCGTAATCGACTAAGGCTAGGTAATCTTGGTTACCACCAACCCTTTCCAATCTTCCGGGAACGGCTAAAGGACTATTTAAAGCTTTTTCTATGAATTTAATTTCAT
>JAITQT010000094.1 GCA_031288745.1 Deltaproteobacteria bacterium | reverse complement strand
AAAAAACATATGTTCTTCGTTTGAGTCTGAGGCAAAGGCTAAAATTGAAAGGTTAATACAGCAGCACGTTTCTCCAATGGAAGGCTGAAAATTTTTTTTAAGGTGCATTGTAGTGATATAAATATTTCAGGTAGTTATGTGTCTTTCAAGAAATAATTTGTAAATTCGGGCTAGGTTTCCAATTGCCCAGCTGAAAAATTCTAACCTCGCGTTAGATATTTTTTTGTAATTTATTTTTTTTATGATAAAATTTAGAAACCAATTAGCTTAACCAAGAAAGATGTGGCTTTATGGTTAAATCAGCCGAAATTTATTTTGTTGGCAAAGGAGAAAAAATGGCTCAGCTCACTCGTTTGGTTCCTCCTGAGGGAGGAAGAGTGTATTTAGCTTGCCCTAATTGCTCTAAAAAAGTGAGAATGCCAGCCGTAACTTGTCCTTTTTGCCGAGTTAATCTTCGCGACTCTAGCTTTAAAAAGCCTCAGTCTAAGGGTTTTAAACGGGCCGTCTTAGTTTCGGTGACGATTATAGGTTTGGCCGTGATTAGTTTTATGGTCAATAAGTTTTATTATTTGGCCAAGAATGAGCTACCTAAAAGCGGCCGGGATATTATCACTAGTAAAGACATTTCTCCCGACGCGCCTAAACAAGCGGTCAGTAAACCTGCTGCCGACGATTCTCATTTTTGGCTCAATCCTTACCGCGAGGTGAGAAAGGCCTCCAAGGCCATTAATCGCGTTAATGCCCGCGATAAAGCGGAATCGCAAGAAATTAAAGCTATCACCGGCGAGGGGGTTAGCTATGTTTATCGTCCAGACGGGTCCTATTTAAACAGTTTTACCTCACCCGATAAATTAATAGAGCAATACGAAAAGGCTAAAATTATTAGCCAAAAAGAGATAGAAAAATATGGAAAGGCAGATAAATAAAATAATAAAATTTAGACTAAATATTTAAGAAAAATCCGGAGGCACTGAGGTCTCCGGATTTTTTTTAACCTTGTCAATTGTCTTCCTAGGTGGTCAGCCTAAGAGGCGCTTGGCAATGATGAGTAAACGAGCTAAAAGTAAAGGCTTAGTCTTCTATGAGCTTTTTTTCATAAGCTTCCTCGACCGTCAAACCAAGAGCCACGATGACTTTGCGGATAGACTCCAGTCTTGGCCGCCCGCCTTCTTCTAATGATTTAACTATACTTGGAGAGACGTCAGCCTGTTTGGCTAGATTATAGACGCCAAGCAATTTACTTTCTCTAAGCTTTTTAAAAGCATCGCAGTTAATCTTCATTTGAAGACTCCTCTAATAATTTTTACCATTAATATAGGTAAAAAATTTTCTTTTAAAGTTAAAAGCGTAATAAATATGTGGAGATTAAACGACTCTCTTGTATATTTAATCTGTCACAAAATTAAAATATAATAAAGTATAATACATAAAATATACTTTATTATGCGTTTTTTTTGGAGTGATTTTTTTATTATAATTTTAGTATTTAACATTACGTCTAAAATTTATTTTTTTAAGTTTGGTCGATTATAGATCAGTTGAGCCAAAGCCTAGGGCTAAGCCTGCTCGCCGTTTTGATAAGGGCTAATTATATCCATAAGCCATTGAGGAATCTTAACTACTTTTAAATCTTCGTTGAGCACCGCATGTAAGGTATGCCCGGCCACTCTAGCGGTCTTAGAGTCTTCCAGAAAGAGTCGATACTCAAAGCGGAAACTAGCCCGTTTGATTTGAGAGATCCAGCATTCGATGCGCATTAGATCGTCATAGTGGAAAGAAGCGTAAAAGTGGGCCCAGGCCTCGGTTAAGGGAGTGCGATAACCTCTGTTTTCAACTTCAGCGTAAGGGAGTTTTAGTTGGCGAAGATATTCGCCTCGACCTTGCTCGAAAAAACGAAAATAATGGCCGTTGTTAACTATTTTCATGGTGTCGGTATCGGCGTATAAGATGCGATACCAAGTGGTGGCCACGAAGGTCTGTTCTGGAGTAATAAGTTCTTGGCTCATCTTCTTTCTCGCCAGGAGCCCCCTGGGTTTAGCCACGGGAGTAATGGCGTCCTTCTTTTAGACTGACAAGAGGCAAAAAAAACACCTGGTCGTCGCCAGATGAAGACGATGGCAATTCTTGTGGGAGGTGGTAATCAAGCCTCTAAGCGTTTAGATGTTTAAACTGTTGGAAGCCATCTGGCCACAATCTTTAAGAGGACGTGACCGCAGGAGGCATCTCGCGTTGGTGTTTTTTTCCTGATAACAGCGTAGAGGACTTACTCCGCACCCTGGTTAACCGAAGGATTTTACAAACCCCATTATTTAGTAAGGGGTAATTGAGGTTTGTTCCGGCCCGAAGAAGAGCCTGCTCAACTCCAAGCCACCACTAACAAATAATCCCGTTGCGGCCGAGGCCCTTTCACCGTAGCCTTGGGCCCCAGAGCGAGTGCTCTTACGGCTATCATAGATAATGAAAGGTACTGGGTCAGTGCTATGGGTCTTAAGGCTAAGAGGGGTGAAATGATCGCAGGCGGCTAGGATTTTAAAATCCGATCCGCTGGCTTTCAGGTAATCTAAAATCGGGCCCACGATTAAACTATCAAAGTTTTCTATGGCTTTAAGTTTTTGATTGAGATTTCCATGATGGGAAGTTTCGTCTGGGGCTTCCAAATGAACGATGGCTAAATCGTAGTTATCTTTTAGGGCGCTAATGGCGGCCTGGGCTTTGCCAAGGTAGTTGGTCTGAAGCCCCCCTGTGGCCCCCTCCACCGTCAAGGGAGTTAGCCCTGTGGCTAAACCTAGGCCTTTAATGATATCTACGGCCGATACGGTAACTCCCGTGAGAGCCCAGCGCTGAGAGTAAGAATTAACCTTTGGGGGGCGGCCCTGGGCCCAGAGCCATATGGAGTTGGCTGTAGGGAGGTTTCTAGCAGCACGGTCAAGGTTAACTGGGTGACTATCTAAAATTGGCCAAGAAGCCCTGATTAAGGCCGTTAGCGGGGCCATTTCCTTGGCCTCTATAAATGGAGTTAAGGGTTTATCCAATTGGTCGTGAGGGGGGATGGAGGGTAGGGAGTCGGGGGCGTTTGGCCAAACAAAGAGATGACGATAAGAGATGCCCTGGTAAATTTTTTGTCCATTAGTCAAAGGTAGTTTTTTATTTAACTCCTCTATCAAAGGCTTGGCTTCGGCGTTAGTGATATCACCGGCGGCGTGGTTAATGATAACCAGCTCTGGGTCATGACTCAAGGTGACAAGATTTAGGCGAAAGGCCAGATCATCTTCAGCCAAAGGCACCTTAAGGGCTAAGGCCTCTAGAGGTCCTCGTCCGGTTAAGATCCCTTGGGGGTTATAGCCCATCAGGCTCATGATAGCCACGTCTGAACCTGGGGTCATACCCTCGGGGATAGTGGCTAGTCGGCCCGTTATACCCCCCTGAGCCATCCAATCTAAATTAGGTGTTGGCGCGGCTTCGAGGGGGGTTAATCCGTCTAAAGAATCAATAGGGTAATCGCCCATACCGTCGCCGATGAATATCACATATTTCATTATGAAAAAGCCAAAACTAGATGAGTTAAGAAAAAAAACCGCTTTTGAGATTAATCAAAGGAAGAAAATCTATTTATTTTTTTGACGATTCTCTGAAGGAAGGGGAGGGCTTCGGAGCCTGAAGTGGGAGCCCTTCAAGTGTCTTCGGAGGGTTAATGATTGGCCGGCTGGCTTTGTGGGCTATATCCTCTATAGGCATTCAGCGCAGCCTACCCAGCCGAGAAAATATTTAAAGCGCCAACTAATGCATCTTATATCGCTAACCTGAAGGACGGAGATTTACGTCGCTTCCGATAAAAGGCCCTTGAGGATTTTAGGGAACAAAAAAACTCGCTAGGCGTTGAAAACAATAATTTAAGGCCAAAGCCTAACTTAAAAATATTTTTTAGACCTATTTTGATACGTTACTAAAGTATCATCTTTTTTATAAAGAATCAATGATTAGACGCTAGGGCAAAAGCGCCAAAATTTTGAGTTAGTATAAATTAATCAGAATGAGGTGATAGCGGCTAAAAATTCATTTGTTTAACTAAAATCATAAATTTTCTTGGAATTTAGTAAATTTAATTTTTAATTATATAAATAAATAATTTATTCTATTTATAAGAGCAAAGTTTTCTATGTAC
>JAITQT010000084.1 GCA_031288745.1 Deltaproteobacteria bacterium | reverse complement strand
TTCGTTTTACGCCGATCGTTTTTCAAAAATCATCAAAGAGTTCGGGACCGAAGCTAAGGCCGAGGACCTGGTTACTAGCATAATGATCATTCACTATCTAGAGCGTGTGGGTGACATGTTTCTAGAGATTGGGGAAAAGATCATTTACGTCATCATCGGGGAAAAGATAAAGCTTGAGCAATACAAGGCCATGGATAGGGGACTTAAAGCCGCCGGGGCCTCGAACCATCTCCAACCCTTAGATTTTCGCTACATTTGGGGTGGACGCTCTGGCTGCCGGATAGGGGTAGTCAACGCCGATGGTGCCTCAACCGCCAGGACGGTTGTTTTTAAGCACGGTCCGGCTTCTAAGTTAATCAAAGAGAGGGAAAACCTAGAGATTTGGTCTACCCTCAGGCCGGGGCTAACCCCCGCAGTCCAAGCCTTCGTGCCGGCCTCAGCCGGAACGGAGGCAGCCTTGATGCTAGATTTTCTACAGCCCCGAACCCTTCAATCCTATTTTATTGAAAACTCCGTTCAAGCCGCGCTAAACGGCCTTAGGCTCGCATTTACGATCATGACCGATATCTGGCGAGATACGGCCCAAGAGGCACCTGGGCCTTCTAATTTCTCGCTCCAAGCCCAAGAAAGACTACCTGAGGCCACGATTTTATATCCTAGCCTAATGAAGCATCAAGGCGGCTTAAATCAATGGAGGCTAAGATCTATCCAAGACGTGTTAAGCCAAGCCATCATCGCCGAGGAAGGATTACAAGCCCCTTTTAAGTGCCGCATCCACGGTGATTTTAATCTCTCTAACGTCCTCTATAACCCTGAAAATAACGCCATCAACCTAGTTGACCTCTACCGAAGCTCTCTAGCTGATTACGTTCAAGACGTCTCCGTCATGATGCTCTCTATTATACGGCTGCCTTTGATAAATTCAGTTGATAGGCGTTCTCTTTGCCAAGCGGCTCTGGTTGTTCACGCTCTATCCGAGCGTTTTGCCAAGGAAAAAAACGACTCTACCTTCTCAGCTCGTCTAACCTTTGGACTAGCAAGATCCTTTATCACCTCCACCAGGTTTGTGCTCGAAGAGCGTTTAGCAGCTAGGTTTGTGGCCCGGGCTCGATATTTATGGGAAAAGCTAATCGCTCACCGTCAAACCAATAAGAGCTGGATAGATTTTAAGACTCCCTTAGACATCATAAACGTCACTCTCGATTAGCCCGCCTTTAAAACCAAGGTAAGAAGCAATTATGATCGAAGCGCAAAAACCTCTTAAAAGCAAAACAGTCTAATAAATTAACTAGTAATAAGAACATGTTACAAATTTAAGGACTGATAAAGGGGACTTTTTGCGCTTCGATCAATTATAAAATAACTTGATCAATTTTTATCCTAAATCTCTTAAAAATTTTAACATACGCCGGTTGAGGTAGCCACATCAACTTCGCCAAATATTTAACAATTGGAATTATTTTTAAAAACTTAACTTTATTTTTGTATGTTATATATTTTAACATATAAAATAGGACATAAAGGTAATGTTAAAATTCACTGTGCCTGTTCCGAAGGAAGGCATTATTGATCGCAGCGCAAAAAGTCCCCTTTATCAATTCTTAAATATGTAACATAGCCAAATTACTAGTTAATTTTTTAGACTTTTTTGATTTTAAGAGGTTTTTGCGCTTCGATCATTATTGTTAATAGAACGGGAAAGTATCGATATGTTTACAAGGTCTTAAAGAGCTATCGTAACGAAAAAGGACAGCCTACAAACGACAGAGTTCGCATCGGCCGACTTGAGACTGACAACTTAATGATTCCAACTGACCAGTACTATCAATATTTTTCAGCTAATACTACTTCTAAAACACCTAAATCAGAAATTTATAGTATCAAATCAATAGGCATAAACTTTCTAATATCTAAAATCCTTGATGATACTGGTGTACTCAAGATTCTTAAAGATATTTTAGGCACAGATAGATCTAATTTAGCTTTAACTATAGCTATATATATGTTCAGTCGTGGTAATGTAATAGAGTATATTGATGATTGGTGCGAAGAATTTACTCCCGGTTCATCAGTGTCAGCTCAGAAGGCCTCGTTCTTTTTTTCAACAATTACCAATAAGGAAAAATTGAATTTTTTTTTAAGCCTGGCTAAGCATGAATATGGCCAGTGATTACTTAGCTTATGATGTGACTTCGTTCTCCACTTTTACTAAAGGGCTTGAGGACTTTGAATGGGGTTACAACAGGGATAAAGAAAAGCTACCTCAAATAAATTTTGGTTGTTATCATGCTTTTCGAACCGGGCTTCCTCTATTCTATGTTACATATCCTGGTTCCATCGTGGATAAGTCTCATATGCCATATATAATGTCTTATAACAATGAATTAGATATAAATAATGTAATATTTATTCTAGCTAATGCTTTTCATTCTACTAAGAATATTTTTTGGCTATACGATAATAAAATTAAGTATATATTACCAATCTATTTAGCTCATAGATCGATAAAAAATATAATAGATCAAGTTCGTGATGGAATCACATCAATACGTTACCGATGTACTGATGGGGTTTTTGCGAAAACTATTAGCGACCGTTTCTACGGTGTAAAAACAAATATATATCTTTATTATAGTACAGAACTTTTAGAAAGTTCTCGTTTAGATTTAT
Organism: Deltaproteobacteria bacterium; assembly: GCA_031288745.1. GTDB lineage: Bacteria > Desulfobacterota > Desulfarculia > Adiutricales > Adiutricaceae > JAITQT01. The sequence goes on along the minus strand of JAITQT010000084.1, from coordinate 726 downwards.
TTTGACAAATCGATAGTTATAAAGAAACATTAATACAGATTAAAAATATAAGCTATAAAGAAACCGATAAATACTCTCGTTTTTATGATATAATTAAAGAAAAAAATGGTACATTTACTTTTTCTTTAAATTTTAATAAAATAGATGCTGGAGCTAAATATTGTGGTTACTTTTGTATCTTATCGAATATTAAAGAAAGTCCCGATGAAATGCTAAAAATCTATAGACGTAAAGATATTATAGAAAAAGGATTTGATGATTTAAAAAATTATATTGACATAAAAAGAATACAAACTTATAATAATGAAACTACTAACGGTAAGTTTTTCTGTTCCTTTATCGCTCTAATTGCAGCGTCACTGATCGCTGAAAAACTAAATTTATTTAACAAAAAAAGTGGGAGACGACATTTGAGCAAACAAGCGCTTATATCAGAATTAAAAAAAATTAGAGTTATTAAGTTCAATGATGGAGAACATTTGATGAATCAGATAACGAAGAAACAGCGAGATATATTAAATCACTTTGGATTTGAAGAATCTGAGCTTATATCTTATGCCTCTTGTGTATCGGGCTAATTTTTTGTATGTTCAAAATCAGCTGAAATTTGATCGAAGCGCAAAAAGTCCTCTTTATCGGGCCTTAAATTTTTAACATAATATTATTACTAGTTAATTTGTTAGACTATATTTGCTTTTAAGAGGTTTTTGCGCTTCGATCCATCTT
>JAITQT010000499.1 GCA_031288745.1 Deltaproteobacteria bacterium | reverse complement strand
GTAACCGTTCACCAAGTCTTTTTTTCCCCACGTTGCGGCTGGTAGTGACTTTCGAGTTGTAATTAAGTTTTAGCATACCCTTAAGTTCTTAACATTAGTTCTTTTAACGTTTCTACTTAGCTCTCTGCTTCAACCAGATATTTTAACTTTGATTAATGTTAAAATTACTAAGCTCCTATAGGGGGCTACACTGCTGCGGTACGTGTCGTCTCTTTCAATAGGCTTGGCACCGCAGTGTTCTCTCTTGTGAACGGGCCCTAAAACGTTCACATTTGTGAACGGACACTAATCGTTCACGAGTCCTCAGGTAAAGGGGTAAGGGGCAATCTATAACGTCGTCTTTTTCAATAACGACACCGTAAAAGGTTAACAGTTGATAGAATTGGATAAATACCTTGCTAACCTTTGGTCACCGATGGCCAGCTTGAAATATTTGGGGGGTTCTCCATAAGTATTGTTGAACGGTTAAAAAAGCCGATCGCTAAGAATATAAGTCGAGCTCATGCCCAAAAGACTTAATTAAGCCCTTGAAGCCTTAACCTTAGGGGCCATCGGAAGCGATCGATTCATACTGCCGGTTTCGTAACCTTTTAAATCCAGTGCCGAATAGACGAAGCCTAACTTTTTGAGGTAGTCGCTTATGGCCAAACGATTTTTCGGTTTAAAGATAATATTTAAACCTTCTTCGTCAGCCTCAATTCTGGCCAAAGTCCCTTGGTCGTGAAATCTGACGCGAACTTGTTTGACGCCTAAATTTAGAATAAAGGTTTCGGCTTTATCAATGCGGCCTAGGCGATCGGCGGTGATGAGTTCTCCGAAGGGGAAGCGAGAGGCCAGACAGGCGAAGGAAGGCTTATCCCAAGTTTTTAAGCCTCTTAATTTAGATAGACTCCTTATTTCGTCTTTAATCAGTCCAGCTTGGCGCAAAGGGCTCAGAACGCCCATTTCTTTAACGGCCTCTAGGCCTGGTCGGTAGTCGCCCTCGTCATCTATGTTAGAGGCTTCCAGGACGTAGGCGATATTTTCTTTGTCAGCCACTTGTTTGATTTTGTTAAAAAGCTCTTTTTTACATAAATAGCAACGATTGGGAGGGTTTTCGGAAAAACCGGGTACGTTTAACTCTTCCGAGTCTACTATGAAGTGTTTTACTTTAAGCTCGACGGCCAAAGATTTAGCGGCCTCTAATTCTCGTGCCGGAAAGCTTTCCGAGCGGCCGGTTACGGCCACAGTTGTTTGGGGGAGGGCTTGATGGCAAACCGATAATAGATAGCTCGAATCGACGCCACCGGAAAAGGCCACGGCTGCCGAGCCGAGTTTGGCTACAATTTCTAAGAGATTGGCCTCTTTCTCTTTAACCGCTTTAGGAACGCTCATTTTTTTACCTCGAAAGATTAGGATAATCTACTTGGCACCAATTTGACTACTCTTTTTTCTCTCTCAAATCAATTCGGCTGATTCAATAGTTCCCCCGCCTATGACCAAATCGCCTTGATAAAAAACGGCGGCCTGGCCCGGGGCCACGGCCCTCTGGGGGCTATTAAAGATAAGTCTCACCCTATCGGGGCCAGGCTCTAACGGTTCGATAAGGGCAGGAAATTGATTCTGGCGATAGCGAATCTTGGCTTCTATCTCCTTAAGGCCGGAGAGCTTGGCCACGGAGATAAAATTAACCTCAGAAACTATAGCCGAGCTAGAGTAAAGCTCTTCCTCCCTTCCAACGATAACGCGGTTAGTTGAGCTATCTAGGGCAGCCACGTATAAAGGGTTAGGCGCGCAAAGCCCCAAGCCTTTTCTTTGGCCCACCGTATAGCGGTGGAGGCCTTTGTGGTGTCCTAATAAGCGTCCGCGGCGATCTACAATGTCTCCCGGCTTAGCTTTTAACCCGAAACTTTCCAAAAAACTATCGTAGCGTCCGGTTCTGACAAAGCAGATGTCCTGGCTTTCCGGTTTTTGGGCGGTAACTAGATTATGGGACAGGGCTAAGGCTCTAACTTCTTTTTTAGTTAGTGAGCCTAAAGGAAATAAGGTCCGGCTAAGTTCTTTTTGGGTTAGACCGTATAAAAAATAACTTTGATCCTTATCTAAATCGAGGGCTTTTTTTAATAGCCAGCGGCCACTTCGTTTATCTAGCTCAACGCGAGCGTAGTGACCAGTGGCCATAAAGGCGCAATCAAAAAAAACGGCCCTTTGAAATAAGAGGCTAAATTTGAGGCGACGGTTACAATCAACGCAGGGGTTAGGGGTGCGGCCGGAGAAATAGTCGCGGGCAAAGCGCTCAATAACTTCGGAGCGAAAGGCTAGGCTAAAATTATGGACTTTGTGGTCAAAATCAAGCTTTAAGGCCACGTGGCGGGCGTCCATTATATCGTCGGCTGAGCAGCAAGAGCGGGCCGGGGCGAAGGACTCTTCGATGGTTTCTAACAACCTCATGGTGGCCCCCACCACTCGGTAACCTTGGTTTTTTAAAATCAAGGCGGCCACGCTACTATCGACCCCCCCGCTCATAGCTGCCAAAACGCCGCCCCGACCTTCTTTATAAGGCTCATTGTCCATTTAATCTCCGGAAAAAGCCAAAGATGATCGAAGCGCAAAAAGTCCCCTTTATTCAGTCCTTAAATTTGTAATATGTCCTTATTACTAGTCAATTTGTTAGACTATGTTGCTTTTAAGAGGTTTTTGCGCTTCGATCAAAGATGGTCTTCTCAATAAAATAGCCTTAGAGGATATTTTCAAAAGTAGAGACTCGGCAGCCGTTAAAAAAACTGGCTGCTGATAGGCGCGAGCGCCCCTCTGGCTGAACTTCGGAGACGGCTAATAGGCCCGTTCCTGCGCCCATTAGTAAGCGGTCGTCGTCACTTAAGCCTAATATTTGGCCAGGGTCACCCTGGCCCTCTAAAGACAAGGCCCCGTAGAGCTTAAGCCTTTTGCCACCGCACAAACACTGGGCCCCTGGCCAGGGATCGACCCCGTTAACTAAATTGGCTAGTTCCAAAGAAGGGCGTTTAAAATCAATATAGCCGTCGTTTTTATTCATCAGCCTATTTATAGTGGCCTTGGTTTCATCTTGAGCGATAGCTAGTTTTGAATCGTTTTCCACCCGCTCTAGGGAAGACATTAGTAACTGAGCCCCTAAAGAGGCCAAGCGTTTTTCAAGCTCCCCAGCCCCTAAGCCAGCAGGAGTGGGAAAAGAAGTTTGGGCGATGATAGGTCCGGTATCTATTTTTAGTTCCATCAATAAGACGCTAACCCCGCAAAGGGCGTCGCCGTTGATAATGGTCCAGTTGACCGGGGCTGGGCCTCGGTGCTTAGGTAAAAGGGAAGGGTGAATATTTATGGGTGGGATATAGCCCAAATTCAAATATTTTTGGCCTAAAAAACCACCAAAGGCGGCGACGATTAAAATATCGGGGTTTTCATCTTCGACGATCTCGAAACACTCAGGGTCGTTGATCGAGGAGGTCTCTAGTAACGTTAGATGTTGTTCTTTGGCTAGAGCGGCCACCTCGCTTTCCTTATAGTTTAGGCCTCGGCCAGCCCTGGCGGGAGTAGTGGTCACGACCAAAGTCACTTGGTCGGGGCCCTCCAAAAGGGCTTTCAGAGCCGGCATAGCGAAAGAGCCACTGCCGAAGAAGACGATTTTAAATCTTTGTGGCTTATTGTTACCAGTCAATAGCTTATCCTTGAGATTGGGAATGTGATTGTAATTTTTGTAGACGTTTAATATACATATCTCTTTTTAAACGACTAAGATGGTCAATAAAGAGGATTCCGTTAAGGTGATCTATTTCGTGTTGCAAAACCACGGCTTGACGTCCCTCTCCAGTGAATACAAAGCCTCGACCCTCAAGATCGAGAGCCTTAACTTTAACTTTGTTAGCTCTGGCGACTTTACTTTGCAAATCCTCAATAGAAAGGCAGCCCTCATTGTAAATAATGTTTCCTTCCTCAGAAATTATTTCGGGATTAATTAAAGTTAAGACTCTAGAGCCGTATTCTTCGTCTTCTAAACTAGCATCAATAACCACGAGCCTTATAAATTTATCTATCTGAGGGGCAGCCAGACCAGCGCCGGGTGCGGCCAACATAGTCTCTTTCATATCCTTGGCTAAAGAGGCCAAATTTTCGTCGAATACTGTCACCGGTTTAGAGACTTGTCGAAGTTTAGGATCGGGAAATTTTAAAATGGGCAAAAGAGACATGAATCCTCTGGGGTAAGAAACTATTTAAAGAGGTCGAGTTTATTTTAGCTAAGAAAAATAGCCTTGAGGGCCGACCTTCTCTAAGTTTAATTATAGCAAAACTATACTCTTAACTTCAAATCAACAGTGATTTTCCGCCTATTTAGAAAATAAATCTTAGCCCCTGGCTTTGATTGACCTTAGGTATTTTGTAAAGCGGTAGCAAGATTGCGGCGCTTTCGTTGGTCGTAAATCACTGTCTATAACTTAAGAAATTTCCAACCAGAAGGCTTGGTTAAATCCTTCCAGATCGTTTTGAGTTATACTTTTACCTACTGAATAAGGTAGCCTATTAGCATTATATTACAACATATTGCTCTAGAATTGCAGATAGTCAGCGTCAATGGGTTTTTCGCTAGAGCTACTTTTTTTTCGGGGGCCCCTTTGTATCCTTAAGTTGTGGGCATTGCCTCCTCTAGAGCTACGCCGGAAAATTGTTTTCCTTAGTACCCTGAAATTATCTTGGATAGATATTTAGTGGCTCTATCTTGCGTTAAAGCCCTAAAACAAGATAAAATTAGGCCATGAACGTAAGCCAATTTGAAGAAGAAATCGTTTCCGCCTCTCGCCGGGGCTTTTACGTTGTTGTCGGAGGTGACCCCTTTGCCACGCAACGGTGCCTCCAGGCCTGTAAGGCGGCGGTAGCCCCAGCCTTTTTTCAATTTAATTTTCGTTTGTTGCGCCTTGAAAACCTAAATAAAGAAATGAAAAAAGGGCTCAAACGCGGTGGGGATAACTCCGGTTGGGCCCGCTTGGCTATGGAAGCCTTTTCGAACGCCTTTGGGCAACCCCCCAGAATTTTAGTGATAAAAGTCTCGGAAACGGAAAAGATACCGGAAGAAGGGCTCGATACGCTAATAGAGCTAAAGTCTTCCGTTAACCCCCAGTTGGCCACCATAATTTTAATCCACGACTCCCCCCCCGACGCTAGGCTTAAATTTTATAAAGATATAGCCAAGGACGGCTTGGAAGTAGACGGCCGTGCCCCGCTTTTAGAGAACTTACCTTCTTGGTTAATAGAGCGCTTTAAGGAAAAAGGGGTCCGTCTTACTTTTGACGGGGCTCGGGCCTTAATCGAAAGGTTAGGGCAAAACGTGGGGGCCCTATTGGGCGAAGTCGAAAAGCTCTCGATTTATCCTGGAGCGGAAAAACCCTTGACCGCCAAAGAGGTTAGTGAACTAGTTAGTTTTGGGCCTACGGCCGAGATTTACGATCTAGCCGCGCCCGTGGCCTTAGGCAATTTAAATAAGGCCTGCTCGGCCCTTTTGGATTTGTTAGAATCTTACGATGCTTTTCCACTTCTATATTCGGTGGGCTCTCACTTTAAACGCTTAAGGCTTCTTAAGGCCATCGTCATGGCTAGAGGTGGGCGCATGGTCGATAGCGATTTAACTGAGGGGGCTCAGATAAGTTACGGCCAATTAAATTACCTTAAAAGCCAACTAAATCTGTGGACTGAGGCGCGGCTGAAAAAGGCCCTTGAGGCTGTGGAAGAGGCCCATTTGGCTATTGTTACCGGCCGAGCGCCTACGTCGGATTTAATATTAGAGGAGTTATCAATCAAATTATGTCTATTGGCAAATAAAGTTGATGACTAAACTATTAATAAGTATTAAAGTTATCTATTTAGCTATATAAAGTTATTTAACTATCTTAGAGACTCTTAAAGGATGAATGGAATTTTTTTAAAGGCCTTTGGAAGGAATTAAAAAGCCTATGATTTTAACTATGGATGTGGGTAACACCAATATTAAATTTGGCTTGTGGCCCGCCGACAAGATGGAAAACACCTTTCGTATCAACACTCGCCATTCCGTCTCAGGCGACGAGCTAGGTTTATTAGTTGAAAGTTTTTTGCGCCTTCATAATTATGGTTTCAGAGACGTGGAAGACTTAGTTGTGGCTAACGTGGTACCACCCATGCGGCCAGCCATTGAACGTTTAGGTATTAGATATATTGGCAAGCCGCCGATAATCGTTGAGGTTAACCAACAGACCATCATGCCGGTCCTGTACCTAAACCCGTTGGAAGTTGGAACCGACAGGGTGGTGGGGGCCATAGCCGCTTATCGTCGATTAAAAAGACGTTTAATAGTCGTAGACTTTGGCACCGCTACAACTTTTGATTGCGTTTCTGAGTCAGGACAATATTTAGGAGGGGCCATATCTCCCGGCTTTAGGCTTTCTGCAGACGCCCTTTTTAATCGGGCTCGGCGACTTCCTAAAATGGAGCAATTTTTTAAACCCAAGCAAGTCATCGCCAAAGACACTATCAACAGCCTTAACTCCGGCTTGGTTTTAGGCTACTCTTGCCTGGTCGAAGGTATGGTGGAGAAAATAAGGCGGGAGATGGGTTCCGCCGCTGTGGTGGCCACGGGCGGTTTAGCTGCTCTTATTGCCGGCGAAACCACTGTTATAGAATATATCTGGCCCGATTTGACCATGGAGGGCCTTAAAATCATTTACGAGGAGAAAGCGTTTTGAGTAGGCCCCAGTTTCTACCGAAAGGCTCTTGTATTGGGCTATGTTCACCGGCGGGGCCTAGTAATAGAGACGAGTACCGGGCTGGCCTTAAAGCCCTTGATAAGATTGGCTATCAGACTGTAACAGCTCCTATGGCCCTTAAAACAAGAACTTTAACAGCCGGAAGCGATGCTCAGCGCCTAGAAGATTTAATGGTCTTAAGCTGCCGAGACGATTTAGCTGCGATTATGGCTATTAGAGGCGGCTACGGTTCCATTAGGCTCCTTAATCTTCTAGGTGAAAAATTTTATAGCTCCCTTAGGCCGCTCATAGGATTTTCTGATATCACCGCCCTTCACTTAGCCCGTCTAGCTAAGTCTGGCCAAGGCGGTTGGCATGCCCCAAATTTAACTACTTTGGGCAAATATACCGACCAAGAGTTGGGAGTTTTTTTTGATTTGATTTCTGGTGAAAAGCGCCAAAGGTCTTGGAGTTTTAAGCCTGGCTGGTGCCTTAGAGACGGCCGAGGTAGCGGACCTATTATTGGTGGAAATCTTAGCCTAATATGCTCTCTTTTAGAAACTGGTTGGCTACCTTCGTTTGATGGGGCCATCTTAATGCTTGAAGAAGTCTCTGAGTTCAATTATCGTTTTGATCGGATGCTTACCACCCTTAGGCTATCGGGCCGCCTTAATGGTCTGGCCGGCCTGGTTTTTGGGCATCTCCACAAGTGCGGTCATATTTTGACCCTCAATCCGATATTAAAGGATTTTGTTAGCTACCTCCCCGAAGGCGTGCCTGCGGTTAGAGCCGCTCCTTTCGGTCATTGGCACCCTAACGATCCGTGGTGGCAGGGCGAAAATGCCGAGCTTATAGTTAAAGATAGAAATGCTAGCCTAACTTTTTTGGATCGCTAGTAAGGCTAAATCGCCACGCCTTATCCAAAATTTAGTTTTTTTAGTTATTTACACTCTAATATTCGCGATAAGGGTTCCCCTAATTTTTGAAAAAGCAATTTTATGGCCTCAAAAAAAATTAAGGCTCTCGACCATGGGCCGGTCAAGGCCGAGAAAGAATTTAGAAAAATTATTGGTATCTTTTTTTTTCGATTTAATGGTCATTAGGCCGAACAAAAAAAAATAGGCTATATTGTGGTTGCGGCCGAGGCGCGACTCAAAATATTTGGTGACAAAAGAAAAAATATATAGTATAATTTTTTTCGTAAAGGCATTAGGACGAACCAGAAACACCTAAACCTAAATTATATTTTATTAATACCAAAAGATAATATTTTATTTCGTTTGACTTTAAGCTAGATATATATATAGACTTGGCTCGTAGATGTGTTGATCATATTATGTTCGCCAGTGAAGGCGTCTTATCTGCGTGGTGAAAGTCTGCGTCAGTGGCTCCTGTAACTGGGCGTAATTGCGTCGCCGTTAGGCAAGGTGGGGAGCAACAGGGAGGTGAACGAGTAGTCCGCAGGTTGACGAAGTTGTTTCGGCCTTGTAGTGAGGAGAGCATCCAAATATATTACGAAATCCGTAACCGTTCACCAAATCTTTTTTTCCCCACGTTGCGGCTGGTAGCGACTTTTAGGTTGTAATTGAGTTTTAGTCTACCCTTAAGATCTTAACAGTAGTTCTTTTGAGGTTTCTACTTAGCTCTCTGCTCCAACCATATATTTTAACTTGGATTAATGTTAAAATTACTAAGCTCCTATTGGGCACTACATTGTTGCGGTACGTGTCTTCCCTTTCA
>JAITQT010000226.1 GCA_031288745.1 Deltaproteobacteria bacterium | reverse complement strand
CTCTGCTCCAACCATATATTTTAACTTTGATTAATGTTAAAATTACTAAGCTCCTATAGGGGGCTACATTGCTGCGGGATGTGTCGTCCCTTTCAATAGGCTTGGCACCGCAGCGTTCTGTCTTGTGAACGGGCCCTTAAACGTTCACATTTGTGAACGTACAGTTAAGAAATTCTACCGCTGCCCTTAGCCTTTAAGCCTAAAGTCGAGGCAATCTCTTGGGCCGATATTTGAACGAATTGTTCACTCTCTTGAGGGTTCAGAGGCCTTTGGCCCGAAGGCTTGGGACAGTTTTTAAGCTCTAAGGCTTTGGGCCGATTAACCAAATATGGTTTGGCGGTTATGGCGTATTCCTCTTTAAGGAAGTCTTCAAAATAGGCGTTTTGAAAATTAGAAAATTTTAAGGCGTGGGCAGTCGAGTTTAGAACAGCCCTTTCCTTAGGGCCGACTAGGCCTTGGGCTAGGGCTAGTTTGAGAGCGGCTAAACATTCCCCTCCTTGCGTGCACACCGTAAAGCCCCGGCGGTTAGCTAAGAGCATACAATCTATGATATCTTGCTCTTTGACCTCGAGAGCAAAAAAGGAAGAGTGAGGGCAAATTTTTTCATATTGATCAACTAGCTTAGCTAGCCTTGGAAAAGAGACTGGATCGCCTATCATGGCCGCCTGGGCCACGCTGGGTTTAACCGTCACTGGAGAGTAGGTTCTAGGCTTAGGACTATTATAATAAAGAAAGACAGGATTGGCCCTTTCCGATTGGACGGCAACAATCTTAGGTAGCTTTTCTATCACCTTGTGGCGATAAAATTTTAATAACCCAGAGAGTATGGCCGTGATGTTACCGGCGTTGCCCACAGGGACGAAGAGGACCTTATGGCTAAGATCGTAATCAAAGCGCTGGGCTGTCTCAAAGGCGTACGACTCTTGTCCCAAGACCCGCCAGGGGTTTTTGGAGTTAAGTAAGGCCACCTGATAATCGTCGGAGAGCTTTTCAACCACTTTCATGCAATCGTCAAAGACCCCGGGTAATTCAAAGACTGTAGCCCCGGCCCCCAAGGGCTGGGAGAGTTGCTGGGCCGTAACCCGCCCTTTAGGTAATAAGACCGCTGATTTGACCGCTGTGCCTAGAGCTGAGGAGTAGAGGGCGGCCGCAGCTGAGGTGTCGCCAGTGGAGGCGCAGACGGCCATAACGGAAGTTAGATTTTGAGTCCTAACTAGAAAGTTTAAATAGCTCAAAGCCGCAGCCATGCCACGGTCCTTAAAGGAAGCGCTGGGGTTAAGACCTTCAAGTTTAATATAAAAATGAGCCCCTATCTCTTCAGCCAAGGCCTCGGGAGCTTCGACCACTGGAGTGCGGCCTTCGCCTAAATAAAGGATATCTTGGAGGGGGATAGAGGGGGCTAGAAATTCGTGAAAAAGAAAAACCCCTTTGAGAGGCTCAAGGTTAAGCATCTGTCGATAATCGAACAAAGAGCGCCAAAAGTCACCCGATTTATTAGATAAGGCCCCATCTAAAGCGTCGGTGAGGTTTAATAGCCCGGCGCAATCAGGGCAGGTGTATAAAAGTCGGTCGGCTTTATGGCGAGCGCCGCAACCAAGGCAGTCGTAACCAAGATCCCCTCCGGGCTTGGCTATAAGGTAGTCTCTTATAGAAGCTGGAAATTGTTCCAATCTCATCTTTTTTCTCGTCAGTAGCCCCCCAGGGTTTAGCCACGGGAGCAATAGCGTCTTTTTTTTATCTGAAAAGACGCGATAAGACCAAACCTAGCCGTCTCGCCCATCTGAAGACGACTGCGATTATTGTGGGCGGTGGGTGTCGGTTCACAAATGTGAACGTTTAAGGGCCCGTTCACAAGACAGAAAGTTGCGGTACCAAGCCTATTGAAAGGGACGACACAGACTTTAACAATGTAGTCCCCTATAGGTGCTTAGTAATTTTAACATTAATCAAAGTTAAAATATATGGTTAGAGCACCGAGCTAAGTAGAAACCTCAAAAGAACTAATGTTGATCGAAGCGCAAAAACCTCTTAAAAGCAAAATAGTCTAACAAATTGACTAGAAATAAGGACATATTACAAATTTAAGGACTGAATAAAGGGGACTTTTTGCGCTTCGATCAATGTTAAGCTCTTAAGGGTATGCTAAAACTTAATTACAACTTGAAAGTCGTTACCAGCCGCAACGTGGGGAAAAAAGACTTGGTGAACGGTTACGGTGGTGGTAATCAAGCCTTTAAACGTATCGATGTTGAATTTAGGAATAATTTATAAATTTAATGCTATAAAACCACTACTATTTTAGATATTGGTAAGATACAATAAATCAAGTTTATTTCGTGTATATGAGCGATTATCATACTAACGAGCGTAGCCAAGTAAGGCTCCTTGCGCTTGTTGTTAACTCTGTTAAGAAATCTGGTCGCCTTATGTCTAGTTTTTCCGCTTTTTCTTCTTCTTCTAAACATTCTCCTTTTCCTCTACTCAGTAGAGGGGCCGTCCAGCCCACTTCTTTAATGGGAATAAACCCCTTGAAAAGAGGCCCTTACAGGGGCGAAGGGAGAACTCTCGTTAATGTTGTTAGCCGCTTTAACCTGGCCATCCGTTTTGTACTACCTTACCTTGTCTATAACCTTTAGCTTTAAGAGGGCGAGACTGAAAAGGCCTGGCACCGTTGGTCTTTAACCTAGGCAACAACTTAGCAAAGTTATCTCCATTTGCCTTGGTCAACCGAGGGCTTTTATAAGTCCCTCCCTTTAGGGAGGGGTAATTAGCGAACTCAAGATTGGTCCTTAACGGGCTGGCAAAAAAGGCGGAACCCCCAATAGGCACAAGGGTGTTCCGCCTTTTTTGTTTAGTTAGCCAAAAAAGCTCAAGCGCTGCGGCTTAACGAGTTCGTTCACCAATGTGAACGTTTAAGGGCTCGTTCACAAGAAAGAAGGTTGCGGTGCCAAGTCTATTGAAAGGTATGACACATACCGCAACAACGTAGTCCCCTACAGGAGCTTGGTAATTTTAACATTAATCCAAGTTAAAATATATGGTTGGAGCAGAGAGTTAAGTAGAAACCTCAAAAGAACTACTGTTAAGATCTTAAGGGAATACTAAAACTCAATTACAACTCGAAAGTCGCTACCAGCCGCAACTTGGGGAAAAAAGATTTGGTGAAAGGTTACGGCTTAATTAAAGACCTTGAGAATAATTTCTTGGTAAGGGTAAACGAAAAAGATCAACATGACCACGATTAGGCCATAAATACATAAGGATTCGATGAAGGCCAGACCAATGATCATAGTTAATCTGATGTCGCGGGTGGCTTCCGGGTTTCGGGCGATGCCTGCGGCCGCAGCGTAAACACCTAGGCCTTGCCCCACAGCCGCGCCCAAGACGGAGATGGCGATGGCGAAACTAGCGGCCTTAGTAAGAGAGCCAACGGTTTCAAAGGCAGCGGCGGCGACTTCCTTTTCTGCCCCAAAAGCCAGGGCCGAAGTTAGGCAAACGGTCAAAAAGGAGAGACAAAAAATGGACGATTTCTTCATGGCGTTTTTCAACTCCGTAATTAAAGATATGTGGCGCTAGGCCTTTAAGGGCCGGGAAAAAATCTTTAGTGGGCGTGCTCCATGGCTTCGCTTATGTAGATCATAGCTAATAAAGTTATGATAAAGGCTTGTAGAAACCCGGTGAAAGTGGCTAAAAACATCATAGGCAGAGGCATAAAGTATTGACCGGCCATCATAAACAATATGGCTAGCACCAGATCCTCTCCGACGACGTTACCAAAAAGACGGAGTGATAAAGAAAGAATTCTGGCAAAATGACTAAAGACCTCCACCGGAAAGAGCATGGGGGCTAAAAAGGGCAGAGGGCCTAAAAAATGCTTGATATAACTAAAACCGTGAATAAAAAGACCGGTTATGTGGGTCGTTAGTACTATAACTAAGGCCAAGGCCAAGGTAGTGTTGAGATTTGAAGTGGGCGAAAAGCTCCCTGGTATTAGACCGTTAAAATTACAAAAAAAGACAAAGATTATTAATGAGGCCATGAGAGGGAAAAAAAAGCGCCCTTTTTGGCCCATCATGCCGTCTTGGAAGGTCGAGATCATTTCAACTATAGTTTCTATGAAGTTTTGGGCCCTACCTGGGACTAAGGTCAGCTTAGATATGCATAATCTTCCCACGATTATTAAGACCAAAGCGAAGAACCAGGTGTAGACCACGTGAGGATAAGCGTGGGCGAAATGACCATAGCCCACTTTTTCCATCAGCCAAACCAGGAGCATTACTGGATGTTCCATAACTGTCTCCTAACTTACATACTATAAGACTATTTAAGTTAAGCCTCGCTAATAGCTAAAAATCTGGGGCTAAAATAAATAGGATAATTAAATAAAATCTTTAGTTAAGTAGAAAGAAATATTTAAAAGTTTAATTAAATTATTGTTTTTTTATAAAAAAAGACTAGTTTTTTTAGCTCAAAAGCGCGGCCGAAAAAAATAGGCCGTATAATTTTTGGTATCTTACCAAGGATAAGGCTTTAATTCAAGTCAAAGAAAAAGCCGAAAGGCCAAATCCATTCTTGACTTTAGTCAGCCAAACTAATAAAAATTAAACCCTTAGCTTAAAGACGGTGAAGAGGTGGCGTTATTATGCTATGATTAGATTTTAAGTTTTAGCCAATATTTTATCAGCTATTTGTTTAGGGAGGCACCTATGAGCCGAGCCGAGGACCGGGCTATGGCCGAGCTAGGTCTAATATTTTTTCCAGCCTACGATTGGGCCATTAGCGACTATCATCCAGAGAGAGAGGAAAGGCTTTTATATACTCACGACCAACTAAGGGAAGAGGGCTTGTTTGATTTTCCTGGCCTTATAGAGCGCCGTCCCGAGGAGGCCTCGGCTGAAGACGTCTTAAGGGTGCACATTTGTCCCTCTACAGTCGAGAAGGTGGCTGCTGCCCCTCATTTAATAAGCGCCGGCGGGGCCATTACAGCCGGTAAGCTTTGGGCTGAAAGGGAGGCCAAAAAGGCTTTCGCTCTAGTTAGGCCCCCAGGTCATCACGCCACTTTAGTGGTCCACGGGGGCCGAGGTTTTTGTAACATAAATAACGAAGCCATTATGATAGAAAGGCTACGCTCAGATTACGGGGTGGGCAAGGTAGCTATAGTTGATACCGATTGCCACCATGGAGACGGCACTCAAGATATCTACTGGCATGACCCAGACACTCTTTTTATTAGCCTTCATCAAGATGGTCGGACTTTGTATCCTGGTACCGGGTCTTACGAAGAGATGGGCGGCCCCAACGCCTGGGGGGCTACTATCAATATACCGCTTCCTCCAGAAACTGGCGACGAGGGCTATTTATTGGCCATAAAAGAGATAGTTAGACCTATTTTAGATAAATGGCAGCCTCAGTTAGTAGTTAATTCCGCTGGTCAAGACAATCACTTCACCGACCCCATCACCAACATGAAACTTACGGCCAAAGGCTATGCGGAGATGAGTTCGCTAATAAATCCCGATTTAGCCGTGCTTGAAGGAGGCTACGCTATCCAAGGGGCCCTACCGTTTACAAATTTGGCCATAATCATGTCTATGGCCGGGCTTGATTGGCGAAAGGTCAAAGAGCCCATGCCTAACTCGGGGCCGCCAAAAACAAAAAGGGAAACCTTAGATTATGTAAAAAGGTTAGGGGAAGCTATCAACCAAAAGATCCAAAAAAGGGTCCCGGAGCAAAGCGGATCGGTTTATAAAGACGGTTGGTGGGTTAGAGAGCGCCGCATCTTTTACGACACTCATCCGGTGACTAAGGATTTGGAGGGTAAATGGCCTAGTTTTATTGACGAACGCCGTAGGGAGGCGCTTAAGGATTGTCCAGATTGCCCGGGGCTCTTGGAGATTGAAACTAGTTCGGGAGTCTGCAGCGGCGGCCTTTATTATAAGCTCCCTCGACGGAGCTGTCCTAAGTGTAGGGAGCTGTTTGAAAAATTATCGTCTAAGAAGGCCTAAAAAACTTCTTGATTTAATTTAATCGAACGTAACCGTTCACCAAGTCTTTTTTTCCCCACGTTGCGGTTGGTAGCGACTTTCGAGTTGTAATTAAGTTTTAGCATACCCTTAAGATCTTAACATTAGTTCTTTTGAGATTTCTACTTAGTTCTCTGCTCCAACCTTATATTTTAACTTTGATTAATGTTAAAATTATTAAGCTCCTATAGGGGGCTACATTGTTGCGGTATGTGTCGTCCCTTTCAATAGGCTTGGCCCCGCAACGTTCTGTCTTGTGAACGGGCCCCTAAACGTTCACATTGGTGAACGGACACAATCGAACAGATAAGGCCACTTTATTATTGTACCTTGGTCCACTTTTCGGCTAGAGGATTATTTTCCAATTGCTCGACCCCGCAAAAGGGGCAAAAGCGAAGTCCGGCCATAGGTAGGGGCTCCTGGCAAGCTTGGCAGCGAGAGGGTATGGGGCATAATTCCACTATCAGTTCGCCGGCTCTAACCGGCGACATCTGTTTAGTATTTTGAAAATCAGCCGTTTTGTGGATTTTTTTTACCATAGCCGCCACTTTAGAGTGGACGGCTTTTTCTTGTTTCATAATAGAGATGTTAAATAGTTCCTGTCCGGGCGCGACTAGGTCTCCTTCTTTAACGTAAGTGACCCACAGATCCCCATTCATGGGCGATAAGACGTGGTAGACGTCGTTGGGGATAGGGACGCTGGCCCCTGGGTTTGCGGCCACGGCATCGGGCACGGGGGCCCCCACTTGAGCGGAGTGGACTAAGATTTCTGAGTCGAGAAGGTATCTAACCACCACCTGGCCTTTTTGATCTTCTGGCAGGATGCTTAAGATAGTCAGCTGGTGGGGTTTACCTTTAGAGTCGGTGAAGGTGACGCTCTCGTCAGGCCTTAGGCCTTCTAACCAGACGTCTAAGGGTAGGCGATTAGGATCGCCAAAGTTTTCGCGAAAACGAATAGTTTTTAGGGCGTCGGAGGGCTGATTTAGATACATCACAAACTCTTCTTCAGTTGGTTCGCGGTGAATCAGTTCTACTAAAATAGCCCTCTCGTTTTCCAGATCCGGTTCAGTTAAGTAGTTTAGGGGGGAATCTGTCCTTCTTTCTTCTAAAGCTGACTTATAGCCCTCGCCAAAGGCACTCTGGTAGACCCAATCGGGCGGAAAACCTAAAGGTAACGGTCCGAAGCGGCCTAAGAGGAGATCTCTAAAGGCGTCGTTACAGTCGCGGTAGATTTGGAGCCTTTCGCGTGAGAGGCGCTCGGAGACTTTTTCGGGCGGGGTATTGACTGATTGGTCCAAGATTTCTAGTAAATAAGTCACCGCCTCTGGGCCGCCCCTCTTAAAGGCGGAGCTAACAGCTAAAAAGGCGGTGTTCCAAGTTATTTGCGAGCCAGGGGTGACGTCGTGGTAGCGAGTTATTTTTCTAACCCCGGCCAAAAAGCGCAGCATCTGGGGTAAAAACTGAATATAGCCCTGCTTCATGGCCCCTTCCTGGGAAGAAGATGTGGCCCCGCCGGGCATACCGTGCTCGACTACATCGTGGTCGATACCTTGAAAATAAGTGGGCGCATAGCGGTCGTAGTAGGGCATGATCTGTTTTAAGACAAAGTTGGCCTGCCTAACAACCTGGCGATCGAGAAAGATTTTTAGGTTTAACTCTTCTTCCAGATAAGCCGCTAGGCTCAACAAGTCTCCCTGACCATAACTGCGCACCGAAGCCCCTAAGGCCGCATCCACTATGTGGGTCCCGGCGGCTGCGGCTGCCCCGACGCTGGGGATAAATAAGCCGTCGGTATAATGGCGGTGGTAGTGGATGACTAGCTCTGGCCAGCGCTTGGTTAGAGCCTTAACTAAGGCTGAGATAAACCGCGGCGGGCAGACACCGGCCATGTCCTTGAGCCCTAAAGAAACGACTTTAACCACCTGGCGAGAGGAAAGCCCCGAGACCTTCGAACACATGGCTATTAAGGCCTCGGCCGTTTGTATATAGTGTTCGACGGTAAAGCCGGGGCCAAAGGAGAGAGATATAGCCGGCTCAAAAAGGATTGAGGGGTGAGCTAAGACCACCTGGGCCAAGGGGGCCATGTTTTCGGCGTGATTTAGAAAATCAAAGCACCTAACGACCTGAAAGCGTTCGCAAATAGTCTCCCCAGTTAGTCTCATTAATGAAGAAGGCTGAGGCTTATAGCCTAAAATATTGGTGGAGCGCACTAGGATTTGCTTTAGGCTTTTAGGAGCAAATTCCGCCCAGCTATCGGCTTCGGAAAAGGGATAGGTCATGTTGGCCATCATGGCCACATGGAAGTGGGCCCCGCCGCCAGTCTCTAAGGAAAATAGGCCGGCCTCATCTAGATAGGGGCCTACCATGGCGTCTTCAGCTAAGCGAAAGCGGTTGCCGCTGTTAGACTGGGTCATATCGCGGCAGGTCGTGTCGGTAAAGTGTACTCCTCCGCTATCTCTTATGTAATCAAGTAAACCTAAGCGATCGCCTTTGGGATACGGCGATGGCCGGCGTTTAATCTCAATATCTAAACGCGGCAAAACTGGATTAAAGCGCTCCATCCTTGGGGTTTGGGCCGTGCGATATCGGCCCAATTGGATGAATGGATTATAGCCGTAGGCTGAGATCTCGGCTACGAGCCTACCTAAACGCTCGGCCTCGGGGTTAAGGTCGGTATATTGTAAAAGGGCTGGATTTTGGGCGATAAAAGAGGTTGTGAAATCAGCCTTTAAAAATTTTGGGTGCTTTAAAAGACCTCGGTAGAAGGGGATGGTCGTCTTTAACCCGCCAATAGTGTACTCCCCCAGAGCCCTCTCCATGATGCCTATTACTTTAGGCCAATCTTGGCCAAAGGCGATTAAAAGCGAGCCGGCTGAATCGTAGTTGGAGGGAAAGTCGTAACCAGCACTGAGATTACTATCTAAGCGGACTCCAGGGCCGCCAGGGGATACGTAGCGAGAGATGAGCCCAGAGTTGGGCGTAAAATCGTTTTGGGGGTCTTCTAGGTTAACTCTTACCTGCATGGCCATTAATAAAGGCCTATTGCGCTCTTCATCTA
The DNA here is from genome assembly GCA_031288745.1 of Deltaproteobacteria bacterium. Lineage (GTDB taxonomy): Bacteria > Desulfobacterota > Desulfarculia > Adiutricales > Adiutricaceae > JAITQT01. Next base: position 2,202 of record JAITQT010000226.1, on the reverse strand, counting down.
TTCTTAAACGACTGCCAAAGGCCACCGCGATTTGCTCTTCGACTAGATCTAGCCCATAGCGGGTTTCGGTTATTCCGTGCTCGACTTGGAGGCGGGTATTAACTTCAATGAGAAAAGGTTCCCCGCTTTCGGTAATCAAAAATTCCACAGTGCAAAGAGAAGAGTAATTAACGGCCCTAACAAGATCTCTTGCGTAGCTTTTAAGTCTCTCTCTAAGGCTAGCTGTTAACCCGGCCCAGGGTGAGGGAGTGATTTCGATAAGTTTTTGATGGTTTCTTTGGATAGAGCAGTCGCGCTCGTCAAAAGCGAAGATGCGCCCGTATTTATCGGCAATGATTTGGATCTCAATATGGCGGATATTATCGAGGCGCTTTTCTACGTAGAGCCTAGGGTTACGGAAAGAGGCCTGGGCCATGGTGGAGGCCTTGGTGAAGGCGTCTTCTAATTTGTCGCTATCTTCAACCTCTATAATGCCTCGGCCGCCTCCGCCGCCTTCGGCCTTGAGCATAATAGGAAGGCCTAGTTGGGTAACTATCTCTCTAGCCTCTGGGATATTCACCGAACCATCGGAACCCGGTACCACGGGAATGCCCAGCTTTTTAGCTAAACGTCTCACTTCGACTTTGTTGCCTAAAAGCTTCATAGATTCAGCGGTGGAGCCGATAAATATGATCCCCGCCTCCTCGCACAGCTTTGGGAAGCGTTCATCTTCGGAAGCAAAGCCCCAGCCAGGGTGGATGGCCACTATCCCGCGGCGCTTAGCTAAGCCAATTATTAGATCGAGATCCAAATAAGCCTGGGGGTCTCGGCCTAAAAGCATCAGCTCTTGGGCGGAAGAAGCGGCCGGAGCGGTTTTATCAATTTCAGTAGCCGTCATTACGGCTACGCCCTCGAAACGATCGCGGATGGCCCGGCTAATGCGTCGGCCAGGGATGCCGCGGTTGGCCACGAGAATAGGTTTACCTTTGATTTTGGGTAATATGTCGTTAAAGTCAGTCATGTAGCTGAAAATTCCGCATAGATAACACTAGAACCCCCGACCAGACCGTTAAAGGTCCGTCGGGGCCTTCCATGATTAAGGCCCCCTCCTCGGTAAGACCGGTTATGCGGCCAAAGAGGCGAGGAATTTTGACAGAAGGAGAGCAAGAAGGCCCATGAACCTCGGCCATCTGGCCGAGCCCTAAAAGTCTAGATAGAATGTTAGCCTTCCCAATTAAAGATTTGTTTTCTCCGTAGGAGGCGAAATATTCATTATAGCTGATTAGGATTTTATACGCTAGAAGCGGCCACAAATCTTCAGCAGAGCCGAGGTCGGAGTTAATCGCTCCGGCCGGAGGGGCCCAAGGCTCGCGACTTAGAGCGTCAGGCGGGGGGGCGATTAAGTTTAGTCCAACCCCAGCAATTAGTTCACCCTTACGATTTTCTAAAAGTATTCCGCCCACCTTACGGCCTTGATAGATAAGATCGTTTGGCCACTTAATCATGACTAGAGGCCCTTGGCAGTTAAGCTTAGGACCCTCTTTTTTGATTATAAGTTCGTCGAGTTCTTGAGCTAAGATGGCCGCTAAATTTAGGCCCGCCGAGAGGCCAGCGAAAGGCCCTTTGGGATCAAGTTTAACGGCCGCGTATACGTTTCCTGGATTAGATAGCCAGCTGCGGCCCATACGGCCCCGACCTGCGCTTTGGGAGAGGCAAATAAGAGAGGAAAAAGGGGGAAACAAGCCCGCCCCTGAAAGCTCCCAGGCTTGGTCGAGGGCTGAGGAGATCGGGCCAAAAGAAAAAACGCAAGGTCCTTGAGACCCTCCTAAGCGAGCAATAACGGAAGGAGTCTGGGGAGAGCTTTTATTAACTAGCGTGAAATCGGTTTTAAACTCGGAAGGTTTAGAGTTAAAGGTCTTATCGTTCAATTTTTGGGCCTTTTTTGGCTTAGCTCATCTAAAGACTCGGCCGAATCGAGAGTGGAGATGCAAATAAGAAGAGAGCCTCCCCTTAGGCGGCATAGTCCACCCTCGGAGCCCAGTTCGTTACTTAAACCCAAAGTTAGGGCAAAGCCAAGATCTCGCTCTTTTACGAGATATTTAAAGTCGCCTTCCAAAGTTACTCCTAGGGCTGCTCCGTTTAAAGGGATGAGAGAGAACCTTCTGAGGCCTTTAGCCTTCTTAAGCTTAACGCTTGCTGGGCCTCTAATTAGAAGTAAGTCCC
>JAITQT010000483.1 GCA_031288745.1 Deltaproteobacteria bacterium | reverse complement strand
AACCTCTTAAAAGCAAAATAGTCTAACAAATTGACTAGTAATAAGGACATATTACAAATTTAAGGCCTGAATAAAGGGGACTTTTTGCGCTTCTATCAATCATGGACAATTTGAATACCATGATATTGGTTCTCTTTATGAAGCTTTTCCACCGGAAGTGGCTCTAAAGATAGCTAATAAGCTTGAAATACATTTTACTCCAAAACATGGTAGCTGGTTAAATGTTGCCGAGATAGAGCTTAGTGTCCTAAAAAGCCAATTATTTAGAACGTAGAATTCCAGACATTAACATGATAAGAGATGAAGTTAATATCTGGCAAAAAGACAGGAACAACAGGGATTCTAAAATCATCTGGCAGTTCCGAACCGCTGACGCAAGGGTGAAACTGCTACGACTATATCCGACACTTTAGATGATACAAGGTGCTAGACGCCTTTGATAAGCTTCAGTTATTGCCTACCCGACCCAAAACACTTAACCAGCTGAGCCAGAGGAGTGTCGGTTCACCAATGTGAACGTTTAAGGGCCCGTTCACAAGAAAGGACGCTGCGGTGCCAAGCCTATTGATAGGACGCAACAGTTTCGCGAGAATGATCTTGGGGTGGTCAGCTCGTCCACGATTCGCTGGCCAAGGGAAGGCAGAATATATTTATTTAGCCGTAGGCCTATTTTTTTCATTGTTATAGACGCTAACCCTGGAAAAAACTTTGTTTTCCATTCAGTTGTTACAACGTCTAATGATGGGGCGCTAACGACGAACTTCTCCCCCGATAACTTTTCTAGCTTTTTTTTAGTCCCTTGCTCGTGGGCCATTTTAAGGGTAATTTGTGGCCATCGAGCCAACGAAATCCTTGTGTCTTTGCCTTTAGTCCTAGGCCTTAGACGCCAGACCTTATTGCTGTTTGGAAAACTTCGAGAGGTAGTCCGTCTAAATCGAAAAGCTTTTATGGCTTGGTTTGAGGGCTGAGTTTTTTTATGGCTATATCCGTTAAAAAGTGGGGCTTAAAACACCGCAGTAAAAAAAATTTCTGCCCCGGTTATGCCCCAAATTTTTGCCATGTCAAGAAATTACAGTGAATGTTGAAAAAAGAAAAAAATAGCTAACGCCCTTATTCCGTCTAATAAAAAAGGTCCTTAACGAACATTAAGGACCTTTAAATAAAGACAAAATGGTGGGCCCACCAGGATTTGAACCTGGAACCTACCGGTTATGAGCCGGTGGCTCTACCGTTGAGCTATAGGCCCTCAAGTAATACAATTTTTTTTGGACCAAAATTACCTAAAACGGCATCGACTAGGCCAAAAAAATTTGGCCCGCAGTTAATCTTTATAGCACAATTAAAGGGCCTATTGCAAATATTCCCATTAGGCTCCGTTCTGCCGTTATGATCAATTTTAGGCCGTTTTCTAGCTCCTTTTAGCTCTTTAGCCCTTGGCCCCGGCTCCTAAATATCTTTTTAGGCTAAGGCTCTTAGGTCTCCCGTAAGCCTTTAAGGGCTGATTCAAAGTGGGGGGGTTGCTAGAGATGCAAAAATGGCATGAACTTTCCTTGACGTTAGCTAGGCTAATTAAGGAAAATATGGCCTGGAAAGAATACCACATCGCGAGTAAAATTAAAGAGGGAAAAAAGAGTGAATATGTACATGACTCACATAGCGTCTTTTTTATACACCTTAACTCTCTAAATTAAAGTATTCTAGACCGCCGACTTTAGTCGGCGGTAGTTGATGAAATTCTTCTCAAGCGGCTTTAGTCACAATTTCAAGCCACCAGCTTTAGCTGGTAGTAGTTGACTTGCTCAAGACGCAGCCGAACTTACCGCTGTCAGGAAGTCTAAATCCTCAAAACATAATAGCTTTAACCCACCCTGGAACCCAAACCTCAACTTTCTGGAAGAACTCCGCCTCTCCACCAAAACCTTTAACCCCGTCAAAATTGTCTCTTCATTTAAATTCTTAGCGAAAGCCAAACCTACCCAAATCATCAAACTCACCAGCGCAAATTCGTCCCCTTTCAAGTAATAATTAAGTAATACTTGTCACCGACGAAAACGAAATATTCATTACTCAACTCCATTTTTCTAGCCTTATCTGTACCCACCCTGCCTCGTGAACTTCTTTCTCTCTTTCCGCCCTTATCTCCTTTTTCGTTTCTTTTTTCCTTTTCGCCTTTCTTCCTTTCCTCTTTCGCCTCTAACTCCTTTTCCACCAAAACCAACACGGCCCGTAATCCCCGTTTAACCTCCTCCAAAAATGCTAATTTGTTCACCTCACGCTCCTATAAAATAACAACATCCACCCTTTCAAAAACATCAAAGAGCCAACTATCCCTCATCACTCAGTAAATAAAAGAACAAAAATCTCCACCCATAGCGGTCCCTCGAAGCCTTCCGCAGCTCCATCGTCAACATCACCTTTGACCGACCGCAGTTACTAAAAACCATCGGACGGTCTAAATCAAAGAAGGAGTCTAAAGTTTAGATGTTTTTTCTAAAAAAATCGAACTTTTCAATTAAAGATGTTTAAAAGAATTGGAGCATAATGTAAAATAGACTTTTGGGGCCCCCTTGGTTGGGGTTTTAGGGACTTAGCTTTAAGTTAGCCTAAGGCTAGAAGCCGCTGCAACTGGGTAATTTTTTTAGCCTTACTAATATCGACTTCAAACTGTCTTTTTTGTATTTAGATAACGATGAGACAATATTTTTATTGGCTCTCTTGTCACCATTCACAAGGCCTCTTCAAGACCTTGTTTTCCACTTCCCGCTTTACTGAAGATAAGGCCTAATATGGGCTAATGGTTGACATTTTTTTCGCAATTTGAAAGATCAATTAAGCCAACCTTGCAGCGTATAGAAGGCGCTGCTAAAATCTCAAAGTGCAGCAGGCCTTCTGGAATGGCTTATGAACGTTTACGCCCTCTCCTCTCTTCGGAGGCTAAGTTTATCTACATCGGCTGCGTTCGCTCTAAGAGGCCGTCTCGAAACAGGGCGCAAACTATTGTCGGTGGCCGTTGGCTTTGAAAATTTTTCGTTTCCAATGACGCATATTTTCTGGAGGTTCTATGCCTAATTTCAGCTGGAAAGGCGTAAATTTTAAAGGCAAAAAACGTAAAGGCACTATGGAAGCTGCGGATATCAGGCAAGTTGAGGCTTTCCTCAAAAGACTTCGCATTTCCGACTACATTATCAAAGACGCTCCCAAGGACCTGTTCGAAGGCATCTCTTTTTTCGCCCCCAAAGTTCAGGTCAAAGACGTTATGCTCTTTACCAGACAATTTTCGACCATGATCGACGCGGGCCTTCCTCTGGTTCAATGCCTTAAGATTATGTCAGATCAGAGCGACAACCCCACCTTAAAGGCCATGCTCAGAGATATAAACAACTCCGTTCAGTCAGGAGCCACCCTTTCTGATGCCTTGCGCAAGTATCCCATCCACTTTGATAACCTCTTTTGCAACCTTGTGGCCGCTGGAGAAACGGCTGGTATTCTTGATACTATTTTGAAGCGTTTGGCCGAATATATCGAAAAAGCCGAGAAACTTAAAAGAAAGGTCAAAGGAGCCCTGGCTTACCCACTAATCGTTATGTTCGTGGGCGTGGTGGTTATGTTGGTCATAATGATCTTCGTTATTCCCACCTTTGAGGAGATGTTTTCCAGTTTCGGTAAGGAACTGCCTTGGTTGACTCAAAAGGTCATCGACTGCTCAAGGCTCATTATCGACTATTGGTATATTCTCCTCCCAGCCATTATCGCCACCTTTATCCTTCTTAAAAAATTCTTTAAAACCGAAACTGGAGAGTTTATTTTCGACACCTACGCCCTTAAAATCCCAGTTTTCGGCGATCTCTTGCGCAAAGTGGCCGTGGCCAAGTTTACCCGCACACTGGCCACAATGCTTCAGGCAGGGGTGCCCATTATAACTAGCCTTGACATCGTGGCCGGCACGGCCGGAAACAAAGTGGTCGAAGAGGCTCTCCTCGACTCTAGAGCGGCCATCGCCGAAGGCCGGCCTTTAGTTGACCCCTTAATAGAATCAAGCGTCTTTCCCAATATGGTCACCTCCATGATTGCCGTAGGCGAGGAAGCCGGTGCCTTGGACACCATGCTCATTAAAATCGCCGACTTTTTCGACGAAGAGGTCGATGCGGCTGTGGAAACGGTTATGACCATGATCGAACCATTGATGATCGTCTTTTTGGGCGGCACGGTCGGTACCTTAATCATCGCCATGTATCTACCCATCTTCGGCATGGGCGCGGCCGCCGGCGGCTGAGAACGATTTAGTTTTCTAACCAAAGGTTTAAAACTTTTCCGGCCTCTCCGTAAGGCTCTCTCAGCCCCGCCGGAGGGGCTGATTTCTTATAACCTAAATACCCCTTTAAATTAGCGTAAACAAGAATTTAAGGAGGTGCATATATCAACGGCTGCGTTGAAAGGAGTAAGAATATCTTTCTGTTGGTAACTATTCAGGGGGATAATTTTGAATCGAACACATCTTCAAATTTAGCTGTTTCCAGTTCTAATCTAACCTAATTTTTTTATTGAATTAATTTATTTAATGGTAAATAAAATTATCTTTTGATGATGATCTTAAGATTTAAAGTAGCGGTTTTATATAACTTCTAACTTTCTTACTTCCCGCTAAAATTCAGGAGTCGAAACTGAATTTTAGCATCATTTGATTCTTACATTTTGTTTTTTTTCCCCCTACAAACAAATGTGGCCCTCAAGGAAACCATGAGGGCCACATTGAAAAATTTAATTAATTGAGGTTTAAGCCGCCTTCTCGTCCTCCAGTTTCCCTAAGTCGATAAAGGAAGGCAAGTCGCCATTAAATAAGGCGGGACTATTAGGTCTGAATTTTCAAAGTGTTCGAGGCGAGCCCCGGGATGGCCCTCCTGGCCGCCTTTCGATTAACCTGATTTTCCTTCGTTGGAATGTTTTTTCCTATTTGAGTCGGAAGAAGGACTAACGCTACTATTGCTTGAATTCTTTGGGGCGCGTTCTTAGCATAAGAATATAACCATTTTGAAAAGTACTGCCAACAGACTGAATGGCTTCTTTCCATAACTGAAGAGAATCATCATGAGGCTTGATAATCTGAATCTTTTCCTCCAAAATTTCGATAATTTTGGGGATTTCTCTGGTTACTTCTTTAATGGTTAACTTTGAGGACGCCATAAACATAAGCCTTGGGGATTAAAACGAATCAAATGCTCTATTATTAAAATAACCACATTAATTCAGTTTGTCAACATTAAAGCCTAATTATTTTTCTGCCAACCGAATTAATTTAAGGCAAAAGAAATTTGGCAAATTTAACCGTCTAAATAGCTGGTTTTGAAGGGAGGGGTGCAATGGTAAAATCACCCCCCTGAATAGTTACAAAGAGTTAGCTGACCAAGGTTTTTTCAGATAAGCGTCAACCAACTGATCAAAGAAATGAGCGAGGTCAAAAGAATCCAGACTTTTTTTGGCAACCTTGATAATCCTGAAAAAGTTCTCACATATACATGCGGTTGTGATT
>JAITQT010000314.1 GCA_031288745.1 Deltaproteobacteria bacterium | reverse complement strand
TCGTCTCATTCCTTGAAAGAGGCTCTTAATATTAGAGTCATGAAATCTCCTTTCTTTTTCCAATATCAGTTCCTCAATATCGGCAAAGGAAAAAAAACTGTCCGATTGAGAGATTCCTTTAAGGAAAGTTTCTTCAAAGGTAAATATTATTTTTAGGCACTCTGATAAATGTGACTCATTGACGCTGTCGCCATAGGTTTTAAGTAATTCGGCAAACTTGTCCATAAGCCTTTCATGTTTAGTTTCTTGAGAGCCTGAGGCGCTAGGATTTTCTGGTTGATTATCGGCCAACTGATCTAAACCTCTTTAGGAGACTATGTCTATTATCAGATGAAGTATAGCAAGGGTAAAAAAAAATGCAACCTTTTTGTATCTACACCTTTGAACAATTAACGATTTGTCTGGTACCTTAACCCTTAGGTTTTAAAAAAATCGAGCTAGAGCTGATAGTTAAAAAAGGCCCTAGTATCTAGTCGCCATGGCAACGGCCCCCAAATTCTGTGGCCAAATTATACCAGGCCAAACGAAAAAAGTCATGTTACTTAGTACTAGCAGCAAAATCGAAAAAAAAGTCGATGAGGCTATCGGTCTACTTGATCAGGAAGACGCGAAAACCAAAATAGTATCCAAGCAATACCTAATAGAATCGGAATTTGGCCCGCTTCAGGCGACAGCGGATTGATTAGGGTTCCTTATTGGGAAAATTCTAAATTCTAAAATTTCGATATACGCTCCTAAATAAAGCAATGAAAGAATATTTAAAGATTTTAATATTGTACTGCCAAATTATTAGGCCCGGGAACTCCGGTTTAGGGATACAATAGAGGTAACCGTTCACCAAGTCTTTTTTTTCCCACGTTACGGCTGGTAGCGACTTTCGAGTTGTAATTAAGTTTTAGCATACCCTTAAAAGCTTAACATTAGTTCTTTTGAGGTTTCTACTTAACTCTCTGCTCCAACCATATATTTTAACTTAGATTACTGTTAAAAATAGTAAGCTCCTATAGGGGGCTACATTGTTAAGGTTTGTGTCGTCCCTTTCAATAGGCTTGGCCCCGCAACGCTCTCATTTGTGAACGGACACCAATAAAGCGAAACCAATTTTCAAGAAAGCGGTCTTATAAATAGAATATGCTCTTTAGCTTTCTTATGCCCTTGCTCAGCGGCCTTCTGGAACCATTGGGCGGCTAGATCCTTATCCATATCAACGCCTTCGCCATTATGATAGGCGCAACCTAGGAGAAATTGCGCCTCAATATGGCCTTGCTCGGCAGCCCTTTGGAACCATTTTACGGCCAAGCTCTTATCTATATCCACGCCTTCGCCGGTTAGATAGAAAACGCCGAGGTTAAATTGCGAGACCTTATCCCCTTGCTCAGCGACGCTTCTATACCATCTTGCGGCCATGCTATTGTCCATAGCCACTCCTTCGCCTCTAGAATAGCAACAAGCTAGGTTAAATTGTGATTCCGTATGCCCTTGCTCGGCTCCCTTTAGGAACCATTGAGCGGCCACATACTTATCCATAGTCACCCCTTTGCCGGTCAAATAGAGAACGCCGAGTTGAAATTGCGACATCATATGCCCTTGCTCGGCGGCCTTCCGTAACCATTTAGCAGCCCGGCTATAATTCTTAGAATCGCCATCATCGACCATATAAATAGAGGCTAGGGCATATTGCGCTAGCACTAAACCTTGCTCGGCCGCTTTCTCGAACCATTCAATGGCCTGATCCAAATCTTCAGACACACCCTCACCGGTCAGATAAAAAGTGCCAAGCCTATATTGAGCTTGGGCTAACCCTTGCTCGGCGGATTTGCGAAACCATTTAACGGCCAAAGTTATATCTTCATCATAGACTTCGCCGTTTCTATAGAGAATGCCCAGGTAATATTGCGCTCTTGGCTCTCCTTGCTCAGCCGCCTTCCTAAACCACTTAACGCCCGTAATCGGATTTTCAGCCACGCCTTCGCCGATATAATAGAAAACACCGAGCCGATATTGAGCTTGCTCATGACCTTGCTCGGCCGCTTTCTCAAGCCATTCAATGGCCAGGGCTATATCTTCATCGACGCCTTCGCCGTTATAATAGAGAACGCCGAGACGGTATTGGGCTTGGGCAAAACCTTGCCCGGCGGACTTCTCGAGCCATTCAATGGCCATGGCTATATCTTCATCAACGCCTTCGCCGCTCAAATAGAGAGTCCCAAGGTAATATTGCGCTCTCGAATCTCCTTGCTCGGCCGCCATCAGAAACCATTTAGCCCCTATGCTCGGATCCTCATCGACGCCTTCGCCGACCATATAGATAGCGGCTAAGTTATATTGGGCTTCCAACACACCTTGCTCGGCAGCTTTCTCAAACCATTCAATGGCCAGGCTCATATCTTTTGGTGCGTCTAGACCGCTCATAAAAATAATGCCGAGCTTAAATTGGGCCAGCGCGTCCCCTTTCTCGGCTTGCTTTAGGTACCTTTTCATAAACTTTATCTTATTCATCTTTCTTTCTCGCCAGAAGCACCTGGTTTTAGCCAGATGGGAATGGCGTCCTTATCTTATATTGAAAAGACGCGAAAAGACCGCTCGTAGCCGTCACCCATCTGGAAACAATTGCCATTGTTGTAGGAGGTGGAAATCAAGCCTTCAAAAATTTTGATGTAGAAACTGGCTAAGGCCCGGATGGCCATTTAGCTGAAGTAAACTCCTTGAAACTTCCCCAATATTTTCCTTCGGCCTGAACTAGATCGCTAAGTCTTAATCCGAAGGCTTTCTTAGAGAAAATGAGCAACCCTGATGGCAACTCAAACTTAATTATTTAAAGAGGGGTAGTTAGTTGAGAGCTAGCTCAAAAAAAACAAAATCACCTTAAATGATTTTTATGGCCTTTAGGGCTGCCTCCGACCGGGGCTACTTTAAATAGAACTTCTATCAACGCCTCGCGCTTTTTAGCCTCTATACCCTATGGATGGCCTCGAAAATATCTCTATGCTGAAGGCCAATCTCTATGCCCAACTCCTCGGCTGTTAACGACAAGGCCTGCCTAAAAGCGTTTTGTTGAACCATAATGGGAACGGCTATCTCCAAAACCAAGACCAAGGGAGGCTGAGCCTCTTGAAGATTATCTCCAGCTGATATAGTGACTGCCCTTAAATTTTCAATATTAGCGTCAAAAGAAGCCACTGTCTTAGTCACGCTAGGTATAATATCTGGTCTATCTGGTCCTCGCATGGTTATCACGTAAGGTTCCGAAGAGACGACTTGGAATAACTCCTCCTCCGATGGGGGAGCTATCCAAAACGAGAGGGAGGTGTCGGCCAAACTTTTTTCCAGAGCTTGAGAAAGCTTCTCTTGATTGAGTTCGTTGGGGACCTTAGTGGAAAATAAACCGGCGAACTGGCCCAATAAAGTGGTTTGACTTAAACCCGTTATATGACAGCCTTGGGAGGCTAAAACTTGACTAACCCGGTGAACTATCCCGGGGCGATCCTTTCCGACGATAGTAACTAAAGCCTGTTTCAAACTAAAATCCTCCTAAAAAAATTACCTTTAAAAAATTCACCCCACGAAACTTTCGGGCCTTACTCTAGCTTACCTTAATCAACCGAGGGCTTTTACAAGCCACTTAATTTAAGGAGGGGATTTGGCCGCTTATCCTTAGCTCGCTGCTATTTATTTGTTCCCTACTTCCTTTCGATATTTTTAAGCTCTTTTTCCAAAGCCTCCCTCACTTTTTGGGGCTCTCTATTTTCTCTTTCTATGATATTAGCCACGCGATCGTAACCTAGAATAGGTCCGTAGGCCGTGGCGAAGGCCAAAGACCGTTCCAAAAGCTCAAGGCACCTTTCGGGATTTGGACTTAAAGTTAAAACGCATTTTTCCTTAAAAATTTGACAGGTCCGTGAGAGTAAACTTAGGCTTTCCAAAAGGCAATCGGCTATTAAGGGGCTAAAGGCGTTTAACTCAAACTCTCCCCTAGCCGCGCTCATAGTTATGGCCAAATCGTTAGCGATAACCTTTAAGCTAACCTCCATAACCATCTCGGGAATAACCGGGTTATATTTGCCAGGCATAATGGTGCTACCTAGCTGCAAAGGAGCTAAATGAATCTCCCCTAGCCCCCCTCCGGGCCCGCTATTCATAAGCCTTAAATCGCCAGAGATTTTAAGTAAATTTACAGCTAGCGACTTTAGTAAGCCAGAAACCTCTACGAAGACGTCATTGTTTTGAGTGATGTCCATAGGATACTCGGCTGCGGCTAAGCCTATGCCAGTTATCTCTCTTAATTTTTCCACCACCCCGAAGCGGTAGCGCTTTTCGGCGTTATCCGACAAACCCACCGCCGTGCCTCCAAGATTAATTTGCCTTAGCCTTTCCTCCATTTTATAGAGCCGCCAGCGGTCGCGAGCAATTGCCTGTGCCCAGGCCCCGAATTCTTCCCCTAAAGTTACCGGCACGGCGTCCATTAGCTCAGTGCGGCCCAGCTTTTGGATCGTGGCCCAGCGATTTTCACTGCTTTGAAGGGCCTCTTGGAGTAACGCGCACTCTTGGCTTAGCTCTCTTAATAATTCTATCGAGGCTATTCTAAGGGCCGTGGGATAGACATCGTTAGTTGATTGGCCACGGTTTACATCGTCAAGGGGATGAACGGTGGAATATTCTCCTAAAGGACGAGAGAGGCGCTTTAAGGCTAAATTAGCTAAGACCTCGTTAACGTTCATATTTGTCGAGGTCCCGGCCCCGCCTTGAAGGGCCTCGACCACGAACATATCGTCATAGGCACCACAAAGGGCGTCATCGCAAGCCAGGGCTATAACCTTATGGATTTCTCGCTGGCAACCATCTTTTTCTAGCCTAGCGTAGGTAAGGGCGGCCGCTTTTTTTACCTTAATTATCGCCCTTATGAGGTTAATGTTAGTTAACCTACCGCCAAGGTTAAAGTTTCTCCTAGCCCTTTCGCTTTGAAGGCCATAGAGCGCTTGATTGGGTAGTTCTAAGGAGCCCAGTTTATCTTCTTCCGTTCTCAAGCGAATTACTCCAACTCAACGGCTAGGTGAGGAAAGACACTAACGCTTCTTTTAAGAATGCCTTGCATATGGGCGATAGCCGTACCAAAGTTAGTCATAGGCACCTCTTGATCTTGGGCACATTTAAGGCGAAACCTAACTTCACGCTCGTTGAGCATGCAGCCGCCGCAGTGTACGATTAAAGAATAAATCGAGAGATCTTCTGGAAAGTCTCCTCCAGAGACTGAAGAAAACTCAAGCTTTTTTGAAGAATAATAGCTAATCCATCTCGGTAGCTTAACCGTGCCTATGTCGTCGCACTGCCTATGATGGGTGCAGCCCTCGGCGATGAGCACTTTTTGCCCGTCTTTAAGAGTATCTAAGGCCAAGGCCCCTTGGGTCACGCCTTCTAAAATACCTTTGTGGCGGGCAAAGAGAATGGAAAAAGAAGTAAGGGGCACGTCGGGGGGAGTATCGGCAGCAACTTTGGCGAAAACTTGGCTATCGGTTATAACTAAAGCTGGTTTACGGCCCAAATCATTTAAAAGAGATCTAAGCTCAAACTCCTTAACCACCACGGCGACTGCATCGGCTTCTAAGATATCACGTATGGTTTGCTGCTGAGGTAAAATTAAACGACCCTTGGGAGCGGCTTTATCTATAGGCACCACTAAGACCACAAAATCCGAGGGCTTGATTAAATCCCCCACTATCCTAAGCTTACTATCATCGCTTTTAGCTAAAGAAGCCAATCGCTCTTTAAGCTCGTAGATATTAGCGCCAGTTAAGGCGCTAGCATAAAACTCTCCTGGACCAGGCTCGGGCAGGCTCTCTAACAAATCGCTTTTATTAAAGACGCACAGATGAGGAATGGCCTTTTGGCTAAACAGTTCCAAGACTTCTCTTTCCATGCTCGAGAGCCCTATTTGGGCGTCGACAACTAAGACCGCCAAATCGGTTTTGTTTAAAACTTGCTTAGCTTTTTTTATCCTCTTTTCACCCAAACTGCCAACGTCGTCAAGACCAGGGGTATCAATGACCACCACCGGGCCTATAGGCAAAAGCTCCATGGCCTTGTAGACCGGATCGGTGGTGGTACCTAAAACGTCGGAGACCACGGCCAAATCTTGGCCAACCACAGCGTTAAGAAGGCTTGATTTACCCGCATTACGGCGTCCGAAAAAACCTATATGCAGCCTATCGGCTGTGGGGGTAGCATTAAGAGACACAAAAGAACCCCTCTATTATAGCCTAAAGCTTAAAAACGTGCTAAGAAAAATCTTAACAGAGATAAACCTTTAAAATACACTTAAGAAAGAAATAATTTTACATTTTACACCGCCATTTTTTGGACCTCTTCACTGGCCAAGGCTGACCCGCTTATTGGTGTCAAGTTATCAAATAACTGAACCTAGTTGCTAATAAGTTTGTCTACAACTTTTTTATCTTTAAATATTATCATATCTTAATATGTAGCAATTATATACGAAATGTTTGTTACAGTCATCATCTTCATTTGAGACCAGAGTTAACACGCTAAAGATATTATATCGCAAACGGCCTGAAAATGTTTTTATCCACTCGAACTAATTGATTTTAAAGTTTACCCATCCAATTTTTTCATATCTTCGCTTATTAATATGGCTAGCTCTGTCTTTCCAATTTTACTCTAAAAATCGGCCTGACCTATTGGTCGATAAGCACCGCTGGTTTGCGGCCATATTTTAAGTAGAAATCAGAAAATTAGCTCACCAAGAGTCCAATTTACGCAGCCTTTTTTAGTCCCTCTTCGCTCGCAATCGCGGCCTTAGGTATTTGGAACCAAATCATCCAACGGCTGAACCTTATCGCCAGTCTGGAAAATCATTTCGTTCGTTTGTATAGATAAATCGTAACCGTTCAACAAGTCTTTTTTTCCCCACGTTGCGGCTGGTAGTGACTTTCGAGTTGTAATTAAGTTTTAGCATACCCTTAAGTTCTTAACATTAGTTCTTTTAACGTTTCTACTTAGCTCTCTGCTCCAACCATA
>JAITQT010000452.1 GCA_031288745.1 Deltaproteobacteria bacterium | reverse complement strand
GGGGCTTGATTTAACCACTTCATTTTCAGCTGCCGCTAGCGCCATGGCTAACGTGGGCCCGGCCTTAGGAGATATTGGGGCCGCCGGCTTTTACGCCCAAATCCCAGGGCCGGCCAAGGCGGTTTTAAGTATGGCCATGCTCTTGGGCCGGCTCGAGTTTTATAGCTTTTTAGTCTTATTTTTCCCAGAATTTTGGAGTAAATAACTTAGTTTTTAAGAGTTTTTCTGGCCATATTTTTTTTCTTACCCTATATTCTTAAAAGCTTTGTTTAAGTAACTTTATGATTTTATCACCAAATCACCTCGAGCGACCTTTTTTTGGTCTTGATCCGGCCCTCAACGCGGCCCCTGAAGACTTAGGGCTTGGCCGCGCCTCGCTTATTTACCTTTTAGGGATAGGCGGAGTGGCCATGACCTCTTTAGCCGGCCTATTAATCGATAAAGGCTTTAAAGTGGCCGGCTGCGATAATCAAATCTATCCCCCCTCAAGCCAAATCCTTTCTTCATTAAGCCTAACCCCTTTCTTAGGTTATGGACCAGAAACTCTTAACCCTCGGCCTGATTTAGTTATAGTAGGTAACGTGGTCACCGCGCATTTTGAGGTAGTGAGCGAACTAATAAAACTAAAAATTCCTTATTTATCTCTTCCTCAAACTCTGAACCGCTATTTTTTAAATTCTACCAAAAACGTAGTCGTCTCTGGCTGCCATGGCAAAACTAGCCTCACTAACCTAACGGCCCACTTATTTGAAAGGGGTGGGCTCAGAAGCGGCTATTTGATAGGGGCCTTAAGCTTAGACCTACCTAAGGCTTATAAGATAAGTGACGGAGAGTGGTTTGTAATCGAAGGCGACGAATATGATAGCGCTTTTTTTGATAAAGGGCCAAAATTTCTTCACTATAAGCCTAAAGTCGTAGTTTTAACCTCCACTGAGTTTGATCACGCCGATATCTACCCAAATACTGAGGCTGTTGAAAGAGCTTACTGCTCTCTATTAGAACTTTTGCCTAACGATGGTTTACTTATAGTTAACGGCGACGAGCCTGATGCGGTTAAGCTCTCTGAGCAATTTAACGGGGCCTTTAAGATTGTCCGCTACGGCCTTAACCCTAAGTGTCAGGTTAGGAGTACCGGTTTTGAGCAGCGTAGTTTTCTCTCTAGCTTTATTTACTCCGATTCTGATTTTGGCTCTTTTACCTTAACCCTTCCTAAGCCCGGGGTGTATAACGCTAAGAATGCGACGGCGGCCGCGGCCGTTTTTTTGCGCTGCGGAGGGAGTATCAATATCTTATCTCCCACCCTAAATAACCTTCAGGGCGTTAGCCGCCGCCAAGAGCTGTGTGGTAAATTTGGCTCTCTTTTGCTCTACGATGATTTTGCCCACCACCCTACCGCAGTCTTAGAAACCTTAATAGGCTTTAGGCAGGCCTATCCCAAAAGAAGGTTAATTTGCGCCTTCGAACCTAGAAGCAACACTTCTAGGCGCTCTATCTTTCAAAAGGCCTATGCCGAAAGTTTTAACCAAGCTCAGATTGATTTACTATTTCTATGTCAGGTTAACCAGCCTCAAAAGGCCCCCCCGGGGGATAGGTTAAACGTAAAAGCTTTGGCGCAAAGCGTGCCTAACTCTCGGTTTTGCCCCTCTCCTGACCTATTATTTCAAGAGCTAGAAAAGGAGGCCAAAAACGGAGACGTTATAGTTTTAATGAGTAACGGCGACTTTGGTGGCTTAAGAGAAAAACTAATAGAGGCCTTTAAAAATAGATCTGATCTCAACAATGAAATAGGCCGCTACCGTAAAACCCCTCAAATACCAATTAAAACGGCTAAGCATTTACCCAAATCAACGGTTCTAAGTAAAACTCAAAATGAGCCTGCCCTTGGGCCCAAGGGCGTAATTATGGGCTATTGCTTTAGCGATCCCAATTTATTAGAGGCTGCTTTAACCCACTCTTCTGTTTTAAGCCAAATCTCCCTTAAAGAGGGTGACGGAGAAATTATCAATCAAAGGCTAGAGTTTTTAGGAGACTCTGTTTTAAATCTGTGCATGGCTGAGATCTTATTTAACCAAAGGCCGCGCCTCGACGAAGGGGATATGACTAGGCTAAGGTCCTATTTGGTCTGTGAGAGCCGCTTAAGTGAAGTAGCCATGAAGGCCAATATTGGGCCTCTACTCATTATGACTCAGGAAAGAGTACAGCACGGAGGCCGGATTATGAGTTCGGCCCTGGCCGACAGCTTAGAAGCGATTATAGGCGCTATTTATTTAGATGGAGGCTTTTCGCAAGTTAAAAAAGTAATCTCTGTATTATGGGCCCCATATTTAGAGCAATCCATCAATTTTAAGGAAATAATCTTTAACGACTTTAAAACTAGACTTCAAGAACTCTGTCAAAAGCATAAACTAGGCTTACCGCTCTATTTAGAAAAGCAAAGCTACGGTCCGCCTCACAACAAGACCTTTGTCATGACCGCCACTCTCCCTACTGTGGCCGGGGCCTCTTTTAGCGCCAATGGGGCCTCAAAAAAGCAAGCCGAGCAAAAGGCGGCTGAACTATTATTAATTTTTCTTCTAAACGAGCCAAAGTATCAAAATGAGCCCAAATAAGAGAGACCTAAATCAACCTATCGAAGAGAAAGCCAATATTAAAAGCCGCGCCGGCTTTATCTGCTTAGCCGGGGCCCCTAATAGTGGTAAATCCTCTCTCTTAAATAGCTATTTAGGTCAAAAAGTGGCTATAGTTAGCCCTAAACCCCAAACCACCAGAGGCCGTATTTTAGGGGTGGTCACTCAAAAGGCTGGACAAATAATCTTTTGTGATACCCCTGGACTAAATTTGTCTCAAAAGGGCTTAAATTTAGAGATGGCGGCTGAGACCCAAAAGGCCTTAAAAGAGGCTGACTGTTGTTTGTGGCTTATCGACGGTCTAAGAGCAAGTGATCAAAATCACCAAAGGGCCTTAGAGGTAATGGCCAATCTAGAAGACAAACCCGTGGGCGCGGCTATTAACAAATGCGATCTTTTAAATAATGAACAAATCGCTCTCCTTATAGCTCAAATTAAGCAGCAAGTAAGGCTTGAATTTATCGAGCCCATCTCGGTTAAAACGGGAAAAGGGCTTAAAAGCCTAAAAAGGCGCTTAATAAGTTTATTACCTCTTTCCCCTCCGCTATTTGAGAGCGATTATCTAACCGATCAAACTCTTAGGCAAATAGCCTCAGAGTTCGTACGCGAGGCTATTTTTAATAACGCTCACCAAGAGATCCCTTATAGCTGCGCGGTCACGGTGGAAAAGTTTTTAGAGCCTATCCCCGAAGATAGCTATCAAGGCCACCGGGTCTGGGCTACTATTCACGTTGAAAAAGAGGCCCAAAAAAAGGTCTTGGTCGGTAAGGGCGGCTCGATGATTAAAAAGATCGGCCAAGAAGCCCGCTTGGCCTTGGAAGATTTTTTAGACCAAAGGCTTAGCCTAAACTTATTTGTTAAAGTTAGCCCCTCGTGGACAACCGATTCTAGGCTAAAAGCCGAGTTTGGCTATAGAGGCTAGGAATTTGATATAAAATTAACGGCGCATAGTTCTCGCTCTAGCCAGAGTTTTCTCTTTTTTGCTCAGTCAAGGGCCGCTTTTATTTTTAAAACCGAAATTACTCAAATTTACCTCGATTAGCCCTTTCAGGTCAATAAAAAAATGATATGGTTTTATAAGATGATAAAAAAATTGATAATAAACTCAAATACTTCTTTTCTTTTATTTTATTTTAGGGAAAATGGCTCTCTTAAACCTAAAATTTTTTTATCACCAGCCTAACCGTTCACCAAGTCTTTCTTTCCCACGTTGCGGCTGGTAGCGAATTTGGAGTTGTAATTTAAGTTTTAGCATATACCTTAAAGATCTTAACATTGATCGAAGCACAAAAACCTCTTAAAAGCACAATAGTCTAAAAAATTAACTAGTGATAAGACTATCTTACAATTTGAAAGACTGATAAAGGGGACTTTTTGCGCTTCGATCAACATTAGTTCTTTTGAGGTTTCTACTTAGCTCGGTACTTGAACCATATATTTTAACTTTGATTAATGTTAAAATTACTAAGCTCCTAGAGGGGCTACATTGTTGCGGTACCTGTCGTCCCTTTCAATAGGTTTGGCACCGCAACGTTCACATTTTTGAACGGACACTCAACCGCCCAAGCAGGCTTTTAAAAGTCATGAGCCGCACTATCTCTACCGCCATGCTCTTAGCTGCCGGGATGGGGGCCCGGTTACGCCCTCTAACCAATTTGCGGCCCAAGGCCTTGGTTTCAGTTTTAAATAAACCTATAATCGAAGTGTGGCTAGAAAAGCTAACTAAGATGGGAGTAGAAAAGATAGTAGTTAATGCCCACTATCTGGCCGCTCAATTACTTTTCTACCTAGAAAAAAAATCCAGACACTTTCCTAAAACCAAGATAATTGCCCTCCATGAGCGGCAAAGGCTCTTGGGCACGGGCGGAGCCCTTAAGAATGCGGCTTCATTGTTAACCGAACCATTTTTCCTAATTAATGTTGATATCTATACTGATTTAGACCTAAACCTTTTAGCTAGTTATCATTTTGACCACCCAGGAGCACCGGCTACCTTAGCTTTAGTTAATAGGCCTGATAAAGCTAGCGTCTCTTTAGGCTCAGGTAAAGAAATATTAGCCTTTCGTTCGAAAATAAATGTAGATGGAGAGAGTGAAAAACTCTGCGGGGCTGGTCTGATGGTCGTGGCCCCTAGGGTGGTTAAGGATTTACCCAGCGGGGAATCGGACATAATCGAAGGCTTGAACCATAATATTATTAAAGGTGATAGGCCCATTGGCTATAAGGCCCTTGATTGCTATTGGCGAGATATTGGCACGGTAGAACAATACTATAGTCTAAATCGTGATTTAGCCCTTAATAAGCAAATAATAGAATCTAAGGAGGGTTTGGAGGGTCGTTTTGAGGGTTTTGCGGTGGTTGAGCGAGGGGCCAGATCGGCCCGGGGCTCTATCGTCCGAGATAGCGTCTTATGGGCTGAGTGCAATCTAGCCCCGGGGGCCTTCGTCAACCAAGCTGTGGTAGCAGCGACAGTGAAGAGCGCCGTCTCAATCATAGGGGGGGCGGCGGTGGATGAGGGGGGTGTCAGTCGATCAAATTAATTTCAGGTGATGATACCCCACCTCATTAAACCCTAGATTAATAGTGGGTTTCGAATGCCTTTTGCGAGCGTGAAAAAAATTATAGCATTTGATATGGATTTTCATATCCCTCAAACTCAAATTTACTTAATTTTTATTAAGAAAATTAATGGGTTCGAGCATCCCCGGCACCCCCCTTCACCACCTCCGCGCTCGCAAAATTAATAACGAAATCATGATCGAAGCGCAAAAACCTCTTAAAAGCAGTAGAGCCAAAAAAAATTAACTAGTAAAAATGGTATGTTATAATTTTTAGGACTTATAAAGGGGACTTTTTGCGCTACGATCAATCATGATCGAAGCGCAAAAAGTCACCTTTATCAGTCCTTAAATTTGTAACAGGGCCTTATTACTAGTTAATTTTTTAGACTACTTTGCTTTTAAGGGGTTTTTG
>JAITQT010000312.1 GCA_031288745.1 Deltaproteobacteria bacterium | reverse complement strand
CAATGTAGCCCCCTATAGGAGCTTAGTAATTTTAACATTAATCCAAGTTAAAATATATGGTTGGAACAGAGAGCTAAGTAGAAACCTCAAAAGAACTAATGTTAAGCTCTTAAGGGTATACTAAAACTTAATTACAACTCGAAAGTCGCTACCAGCCACAACGTGGGAAAAAAAAGACTTGGTGAACGGTTACGTCTTATGAAAATTTCTTTTAGACACAAACTTAAGCCTTTATCCTTTAGGTAATTGGCTATTACCAGAAAAAACTGGACCAACATAATTCAATTTTACCACAAAAAAGTATACCACCATTAGGCTAAAAAATTTAAGGCCAATTTTTGGTTAATAGGGCGCTAAACTTATATCAAGGCCTAAAAGGACCGATTCAGCAAGCTTTTTAGGTTGTTAGAAAGCTATTTAAGGAAAAAAAATGTAAAATAAAAAAAATATTGGCTAGTCAAATATAAAAATTAATAAATATTTTACCATAAAAGTAAAATTAAATAAACATAAGTTTTACTAACTATTTAAGAGATTCTTGGTTGTCCAGCGAAGATTCAAGCCGATAACTCAATATTTTTTTAGCGATCTATAGCTTGCCGCGACTTCTCTTCAATCTTCTAATTGCCCCCTTCCTATCCAGACGAAATTTTGGCGAATAGGGCGTTAAACTTTTATGGCTAAGGCCGAAAAGGAGGCGGTTAGCGAGTTTTTTTTAGGTTGTCGGAAGGAGGTTAAGGTAAAAAAAATATTATTTATTCTTTTTTTAAGTTATTAAAAACAAAATAAGGTTCATAGGCCTTGTTGGTTGTCTATCAAAGGTAAAAAATACCGATTTATGTTCCAGAAATATTTGGCATTAAAAAAATCAGAGTTGGGTTGTCAGCTCTCCCCCAAAAAACCAATAATAAATATAGAGGAGGGTCATCCAAAGCTAGGGAAAAAATAGTCCACCAAATGATTAGACAGGCTCGCCGCCAAGGCCAGTCAATAAAGTAAGAGATTTACCATATGCCCTTGAACATAATTTGCGGTGATATCTCAGAACTTGAAGTTGACGCTGTTGTTAACAGCGTCGATCCTTGCTTAAAAATGGGTGGCAGCGTGACTGAGGCCATCTTCGATAAGGCGGGCCGGGAAAAGATGCTAGCGGCTCTCAAAAAGTTAGCCCCCATTGAATTGGGGGAAGCGGTCGTGACCCCAGGCTTCGATTTAGCCGCCAAATTTGTCATTCACGCGGCCGGTCCCAATTATCGGGACGGAAAGTCAGGGGAAGAACAAATTCTGCGATCAGCTTACTTAAACTCGTTTAAACGCGCCGTTGAAAATAGATGCCAAAGCCTGGCTTTACCCCTAATATCGTGCGGTGCCTCAGGTTACCCCAAACAATTGGCCGTTAAAACGGCCGCTTCGGCTATAAAGAATTTTATTGAGCGCATAGATCTAGAGGTCATCTTAGTAATTCGAGATAAGCGTGACTTTAGTTTAAATGAAAAATTACTCGGCGAAGTTATAAGTTATATTAATTTTAATTTTCAAAATAGAGGTAAACAAATGTATGGCGCTAAAGAGATGCCAATGGAAATAAAGGATGTAGGTGCCAATAATATATTAATAGAAGGTAAATTTAAGGAAGAAAAATGGCAAAATAATAATTTTAAAACAAATAAAATAGAAGAATTAGTAGATAACCTTAACGATTCATTCGCCGCAAGGCTCTTAGAACTCATAGAGTTAAGCGGGCAAACGCAAGCTAAGATTTACAAAAGAGCCAACCTTGATCGCCGCTTATTTAGTAAGATTCGAAGAAACTCAAGCTATTGCCCCAGTAAGGGGACAGTCTTAGCTTTTGCCGTGGCCCTAGAGCTAAATTTGAAAGAGACCCAAGACCTCTTAGAACGGGCTGGTTTTAGCCTCTCTCGTAGTCGGAAGTTAGACGTCATAGTTGAATATTTTATCGCGAATGGTAAATATGATATTTTTGAGATTAACGAAACTTTATTTTATTATGATTTACCTCTATTGGGAGGTTAAGAGAAAAAATTTATTTAATAACTTTAAAGTAAGCCTGCCCCGCGCAGCAGCGGCAAATCTCTTGCCCATTAGAAATAACCTCTCGGCCGTCGGTAACGTCTTCCCCGCATATAGGACACCTTATTCTCTTTAAGGGCTTTCCAGGCAAATTTTCTGGCTTAAGTTCAACGCTTACTTCTTGGTAACTTAGAATCTCCTCGTCACTATAGTCGCTCCAAAAGGCTGCGTGATCTTTTTCGGTCTTAGGGGGCCTGATAGCTGAGTTGGCGGCCACGCGAAAGGCGCGATTGGTATTCAGAGATAAAAAGGTCATTGCCGCTTGGCCAAAATCATAGACAATAATGCGTCTGCGGCCTAAAGTTATGCCGGTGACCACGTAGGCTGCATCGGCTAAACAGCGGTTAGTTTCTATAAAGATCATCAAATCCCTTTGGGGTTCGTCTGGATTTAAGTCTAATAGCTCTAAGCCTTTTAAAACCAGGCGTAGGCCTAAAATCAATCCGGAGCACATATGACCGTGATAGGCTAGGGCTTTATCTAAATAATTTTTCCAGTTGTACTCAGGCATATTATATTTTTATTTCCGAGCTTAATTTGGACCAAGCCCGAGCTAGAGAGAGCTTTAATAGTTTAAACTGAGAAGGAAAGATAGTCCTGACGTCAAATAGTAGCCTATCGCTAACTACCCTAGCCACGACGCTGACAGGCTCAAGTCTTAGTAGGTGAACTAGAGCGCTAATAACCCCGTTGTCGCTCTCTACGCTCACGGCCCAAGAGGATAGAGGCCTTTCTGGAGCCGCTCCTCCTCCGGCCTGACTATTGACACGCACTATAGAGGTCTTTAGCCCTTTAATCCGGCCAATAGTCGCTTTAAGCTTGAGAGCTAATTGGCGCAGTTCTTGGTCGGTTAAGTTTAACATCCTTAAGATCGGGATTAGTTTTAAGGCCTCCTTAGGCGTCCTATAGAGCTTTAAGGTGGCTTCCGTCGCGGCCAAGGTAGTTTTATCGGGCCGCATGGTCCGAGCTAAAGGATGAGTCTTAATCTTTTTAATAATATCTTCTCGCCCCACTATTAAACCCCCCTGAGCGGCACCTAAGAGTTTATCGCCGCTAAAGCAAACCACATCAGCCCCTTGGCTGACTATGCTACTAACCGTCTCTTCGCCTTCAAGGCCTCGGGCCGATAAATCAATTAGAGAGCCGCTACCTAGATCGACGGCCAACGGTAGGCCTTTATCTTTAGCTAAGCTACTAAGCTCGTTAACCGGCGTCTGGGCGACGTAGCCTATGAGCCTAAAATTTGAGCAGTGCACTTTTAAAACTAGGCCAATCTCCTCTGGGTCTTCTTCAATAGCACTTCGATAGTCTTTAATTAAAGTGCGGTTGGTCGAGCCCACTTCCTTTAATTGAACTCCCGCCGCTTTTATGATTTCTGAAAGCCTAAAAGAGCCTCCTATTTCCACTAGCTCCCCTCTAGAGATGACCGCGCTTCGCCCCCCGGCTAGGACCAAGGCCAAGAGAAAGAGGGCGGCCGCGTTGTTATTAACTATCGTTGCCGCTGGGGCTCCGGTTAGTTCGACTAAAAGATCTTCAACCGATTTATGGCGATCGCGCCGGCTAGCTTGTTGGAGGTCGTACTCTAAAGCGCAGTAACCTTTTGCCGCATCCACCATACTTTCTATGGCCGTCTGGGCCAGTGGGGCTCGACCTAAGTTGGTGTGAAGCACTATGCCGGTGGCGTTTATGATCTCTCTTAAGCTTACCCTATTGGCCTCGGCGGCAATCTCCTTAACCCGGCTAAGGATTTTGGAATTGGCTGGGATTTGCGTTAACTCGCCTTTAAGGGCCCCTTGTCTAAGTTCTTCGAGGGCCTGGCGGACAAACAGGGTTAGAGCACTTCGAGGTATGGCTTTGAGATCGGCGTCGTTTGAAGATAAGTTTAGGACTTTTTCAACCTGAGGGATGAGTTTTAAAATTGTCGCTTGAGCGGGCATCCAAGCCTACTTTCGAAAATTACAGGCCTTTATGGCTTGAAGAAATAAACTATTAAAACGCTAAAAGAGTTTTTAAGTCTAATTAATATATTAATAGTAAGATATTAATATAAAGAATAACATAAAAGGAGCCAAAGGGCGAGGGGTTAAATATTTATTAACCTTTTAGCCTGGGCCATGGTTTGGACAATGGCGAACATGTTGGTCACCGCGCCCACCTTTAGTTTATCTTTAAGCTGGTAAAAATCTAAACAAGCCCCGCAGGTGCTGATTACGGTCCCCTTCTCGGCTAGAGCGAACAGATCGCTTAAGGCCTGCGAACTCTCGGTGGTCATAAAGGCTCCGCCGTTAAAAAATAATAGATACTCCGGGGCAGGGTCTATTTCGGTTAAGGAAAAAATAAAGGCCTTTAAAAGATTTTTGCCTAATAAATTGTCTCCTTGCCCCATAGATTGGGTCCCGATAGCTACCACTAACCCGGCGCTATCCCCTTGAACGCTCTTGACTTCTGAAGCCTTACTTACGGTAATTTGGACTTTGAAGTTTCCGTCTTCAATGGAACTACTTTGAACAAGGTGACCCAAAATCAGGGCCATTTTAGTTAGATTTTGGACGGCAATCTCGTTATCGACCAAGACATCCACTATTTGCCCAGGGGAGGCTTGTCTGAGGGCCTTTTTGGCATTAATGACCGGAATGGGGCAGGGCTGCTTTAACATGTTTAAAAAGGGCATGGTTTCATCCTAAAATGAATAAAAATTTTACAAAATAACCGCCGCTGGACCACCCTGACTACGTTGGCTGGCTTGTCCGATAATGGCGGCATGGGGGTAGTTCTCTTTAAGAGAGGTTAATAGTTTAGGGGCTAATTTAGAATCAAGGCTTATTAATAAGCCACCAGAGGTTTGGGGGTCGAAAAGGATTTCCTGGGCTGCAGGAGATAAGTGGCCTAAATCCACTTTCCCCTCCATATGGTTGCGGTTTCTTTGGGCCAGGGCGGTAGAGTAAAATTGAGCGGCATAGTCTAAAACGCCAGGTAAAATAGGGATAGAGTCAAAATTTATATCAATAGTCAGCTTTTCTCCAGCCATTTCGTTTAAGTGGCCTAAAAAACCAAAGCCGGTCACATCGGTGGCCGCCCCAATCTCAAAATCTTCCATTATTTCCGCAGCCTTTTGATTAGATAAGGTCATAGATTCGATGGCCGCTTCAAAATCTTTTTCTCTTGATGCCTTGGCCCTATAGGCGCTTAAGATTAGCCCAACTCCCAAGGGTTTTGTTAAGATAAAAGCCTGCCCGATTGTGGCCGAGTCGTTTCTAAGTATTTTTTTTGGGTTAACTAGGCCAGTGACGGCTAGGCCGTATTTAGGTTCGCTATCATAGATAGAGTGTCCGCCGGCCACAAAGGCTCCGGCCTCTTCGATGACTTCGGCCCCCCCGGCTAGGATTTGGGCTAAAACCTCGGGATCCATTTTTTGGGGAAAACAGACTATATTTAAGGCCATAATGGGCCTGCCGCCCATAGCGTACACGTCGCTTAAGGCGTTGGTGGCGGCGATGCGTCCAAAGAGCCTACTGTCATCGACCATGGGCGGAAAAAAATCTACCGTGGAAACGAGGGCAAGATCCGGGGAAAGGCTCCAGATGGCCGCATCGTCGGAAGTTTGGTGGCTAACTAAAAGGTTATCGCAAGACTTATAAGGGTGCCTTTGAAGAAAGCTCGACAATAGGCGGGGATCAATCTTGGCCCCGCAGCCGCCTGTGGGACAATGGGCTAGAAGGCTGGTTAGTTTTTTCATTTTCCCTAATTTTTTTAAATAATTTAAATTTATATGTTAAATCATTATTTAGGATCATAAGTAAAAATAATCTTTTTGTTAATAACTTAAAGCCTTATGAGCAGGCCTAAGAGTCTAAAGCCGCGGCTTAAGTGTCTAAATAAGGGCAGAGGTTAAGAAGAAAAGGGGGCGGGCAGTTTGGTGACTAAACGGAGTGTTTAAATATGACCCAGTATTGATCATAGCGCAAAAACCCCTCAGTTTCCAAGGAGCCCCAATTTGATTTTGTAACCGTTCACAAGGTATCTTCACAACTTTGACTCCTATTTTACTCGATTTATGAAAAATAAGGCTTAATATTGGCTGATGGTTAGCCTTACCCTCGCAATTTATAAATCTATTATAGGCAATCTTGATAAAGTATAGAATAGTCAGCTATAGTTTCTAAGCGAGCCAGGCCTCCTGAAAAGGCTTGTGAACGGATACTTGATTTTTAATACTTTAGGCAGGATTTATTCAAAAATTTATTATATATAGTATATTATTTATTTTTAATTTGACTTTTTTATGATATAATATAGCTTATACTTTTATACCTAGGGGGATAGTCATGCGGAACCTTAAAAATTTCAATTCAGATAATTCATTTCTTCTGACATATTCTTCCGATGACAATAGGTATCCAAAATTATTACATAAGATTAATAGTGGATGGGCTGTAGTTTTCAGAAAAAAAATTCTAGCTAACCTACCTGTCAAATGAGTTGGTGAAATATGCAGTCGATGAAAACGGAGATTAACCACATGACTTTACCTAGCCAAAAAGAAGAGAAAAACGGGGCTGCCCAAACGGATTTTGATGGGGCCTTCTCCAAGGGTGGACGCTAGCTTGCTCATCTTTGTTTCTGAGTGCGCGGGCTTTGGAGGCGGCCTGGCGCAGTTGATGAGGCTTAAATTTCGAGGAGTTTTTTTTGCCGTTATAGACGCGACGTTGATTTGTCTAGGCTGCGGTGCCTAAAGCGGTTGATTCTTCAGTTTTTTGAAAACTATACTTTATCTATTAACGCCTATTTTAACTTTGATTAATGTTAAAATTACTAAGCTCCTATAGGGGGCTACATTGCTGCGGGATGTGTCGTCCCTTTCAATAGGCTTGGCACCGCAGCGTTCTCTCTTATGAACGGGCCCTTAAACGTTCACATTGGTGAACGGACACTAAACGTAGACATAACATGTAGGCGTTTACGCCGACTTCGAGATCATGATGGTCATGCGACCCTCCCGTAACCGTTGGTCATCCTTTCATCAAAGAGTCTCCTTGCGCACAAATTAAAGCTCGCGCATTTTATGAATTATCCTTTTTCTTAGATCTTTTCGGGCTCCTTCGGAGTGAAGATTTCGGAGAGGTGGATTTCGTTAGCCTGTTAAGGCCTCGTTAGGGGCAAAGGCGGCCTTAACGTTAAAACGGTTGTAGATAGCCACCGCTAGGCATTTAGGCTTTTGGCGCTCAACTTAAAAGGTCCAGTATAGTCTTTAGTCGCGATAGCCTTTTAGGCCTCTTTCAAGGCGCTATCTAGATATTTATGAATATCTTCGGATTTAACCGAACGGTATTTTAACTATACGACCGCCCTTTTTCCGTCTGGTAGGATTATGGCGCAGTCGGTTTGGCCGATAGAGCCGAGGATCACGCCAATTTCGATGCCTGCCGCCGCGAAAGATGTTTGAACTAATGAGTGGTAATATTTTTCTTCGCTTATTATGTTGGCGATGCGTTATGTTCCAAAATAAATCACTGATAAGCCGGGTGATGAACTTAGCGCCGTTTTCGGCGAAAGCCTTGCTAAACTGCTGTCCCAGTTTACTAAAGTCGTC
>JAITQT010000310.1 GCA_031288745.1 Deltaproteobacteria bacterium | reverse complement strand
ACGGCGAAGGCCTCTTCAAAGTCCTTAACACGAGGGCCTTGGGTCAGCCAACCGCTAGCCAAGGTTTCTCGGACTATTTGAGCCTCCTCTTTCCCGACGAAAGGCTCGGCAATAGGAATGTATTTTCGTTCGTCCTTCATGATTCACCTTAACTCTCTTCAAAGAGTAATCTCAAAACTATTATTCTTCGCTCTAAAAATGACCGGCCCTCGGTTTGGGAGTAAGGCTGTGTAAAAATCAACCCGAACAAATTGAGAGAGGATATTTTAGCGCCTCATAGCTAGCCGCAGCTAAAACCCACCAAAGTTTAGACTCCGTCAGCCGCATTTTTTATCCGTTCGGCCTCGGCCAACTCCTTATTACTATCCTCCAAAAGGTCACGAGAACGATTTAACATTTCCAGCCTCCGAGCCGTCTCTTTAGCCAGTTCAGCAGTTTCCGGCACCGACGAAAAAATTGGAACTCCTTGTATCTTTGAGGCCTGAGATACGGCTCTAAACCAGGCCGTGAATTTCTCAGGTCGATGTCCGCAATCTAAGGCATCTCGGCAGAGAAAAATGGCGTATTCCATTTCGCCTAGGGCGCAAAAGAGGGGCACAGCCACGTCGTAGAACCTTAAGCCGTAAATTGATTCTGGATCGAGCTTCCACATTTCTGTAAACTTTTCATAGCCAGGCCTCAGTATCTGAGGTACCGTCTCGCCAGCTGCAGCTTGAGCTAAATAGTGACTAAAAACCCTACCTCCAACTTCGATGTCATGATATTCAGTAACGTATTCTCTACCCTGACGGCCTAGTTTTGGTAGCGAGCCCGGATTTTGGAAACACTCCTCCAGCCTAGCCTCCAGTTCTCGGATATTATTAAAACTAAGCACCGGAGCAGCGTCTCGTTGGCAGTGGGCTGGCGGGCGGCTAACAATGACCGGTAACCCCAGGGCCATCATTTCCACAGAAAAGGTTCCAAAGCCGAATGTGGCCTGGTCTATGCCTACGTCCGCTTTGGAGTAAAGCTGTGGTACTTGGGCGTGGGGAGTATTTTGCACGTTAAACGCTTCCGTTTGAGGGTGCCTTACCTGAAAAGAACTTAGGGCCGACTGGATCAAGGTGTAGTTTTTTTTGCGGTGGTTGGTGGGGGCGGTCAGTATTTTTTCCAACCTAGGTCGATAGTTGGTCTTAAGCGGCCACATCTTAGACTCAAAATAGGTGTCGAAAAAAGGCGCTACCCGAGGCATAATATCAAAGTCGAAATCTACGGCCAAAAAGGCGTCGGCCAGTTCGTCGGCCGCCTTGACGTTATGGTGTTGGAAGCGAGTCTGAAACGGTGGGCGAGGAAGCCTTTCAAAGCCGAGATATCGAAGATACAAATAGGGTGCCACAGATTGGCTTAAGAAATCCGAGCCAAAGAATCGAAAAAAAATCTTCACCCCCTTATCCTTCAACCGCCGCAGATCCGCATAGGGCTGGTCTGGCACGTGGTTAACTCGAAAATCCGTTCGGCCAATGAAATTTGGCATGTAGTGGAAAGAGGAACCAAATTCGAGGCATAGAACGTCCACCTTTTCAGCCTTTTCCATTAACTGCTCAAGAAAACCTGGCATCTCGGCCTGGTTTTGGGGATAGTAAATGTCGGCCTCGTATCCTAAGTAGTTCTTGGCGATCTCCACCACAGTCGTTCGAGCCTGATGGGCCTGAAGGTAGCGAGACATCATCGCGCTTTGTCCAGCAATGACCGTAGGGGCGAACATAATAGAAAGCCCAGCGATATCGGCAGCTTTTGAAGGAATTTTTTCAAGATAAGACTTATCAATAGCTGGTGCCGGATTTTTGGCTAGTTCTTCGTCGGTCAAAGTGCCGGGATCATGTAGACTTCCTAAAATTTGAGCCGTCGTTATCACCGGATCGGTGGTTTTTATTCCAGCCCAAGTCTGGCGATAAATTTGAGCTAGAGTTAAAGGCGATTGGCCTAGCGTTCGAGGCCATAAATCATGCTCGCCCTTAGCCTCTGGTTTGTTTAATAGGGCCAAGTGGGTCGCTACCTCCCCACGCTCCGGGGCCAAAGTTATGGCTTTCCTCAAGGCCTTTTCGGCACCATTTCTATCGCCTATTTTCTGGCTGACCTGGGCGAACAAAGTCAAGGCATCGACGTCGTCTGGAGCCAACTCAATTAACCTCTCAGCCCTGGGGAGAACCTTCTCAAAATTTTTTTGCTTGACTGCCGCCTTGACCGCGATTTTTAGAATTTTTAGGTCGTCCGGATTTTGTGCCAGAAGGATTTCAGCCACGTCATAGACAATGTCCCAGCGGTTTTGCAGCAGGGCCAGTTTAAAGCGATTATTTAAAGCGCTAGGCTCGGCTGGATCCTTGGCTAAAGCCTTAGTTATATATCTTTCAGCCTCTTCAAAACGATGGTCTATAATGGTCATGACCGCAAGATTGTTCAAAGCTCGAGCCTGTCCTGGTTCAAGGGCCAACACCTCCTTAAAGGCTGCCTCGGCCTCGACTTTTCGGCCAGCTTTAAACAAATCCTCGCCATCTTTTAAGAGCTTTTCCACCGACATTACGCTAATCCCTTCTCGATCGTCGCTTCCACCAAATTAGGCGGAGAAAAGAGTTTTGGGGGTTATCCTTAGAAAGTCTTAGTTGCGCGAGGTTTTGGTTCTATACTCCAAGACATTTTCTAGAACTCCGCCTAACATTCAGCCCTGACGCCGCATCTATTTAGTCTCAATCTCTGGAAACGGTGAAACCGCACACCTGGCCAGATTTGACATCATTAGTCATTGGTAATATTCACCGCTACTAAGAGACATACCCATTGATTTAGTCTATCGCTGAAACTGTTTCTGGTTAGGGCCTTAACCTTGGTCCAGGGCCAGCGTTATTTATATCTTCAACCTTAGGTATTTAAAATAGCGGTTTGACCTTTAGTCAATCCAACTAGTAAGGCTCTTTTTCCATTGTTAAAGGCCAACCCTAAAACATGGGATGTGATGTCTAAGGTCAAAAATTCTCAAATTAATTTGTTCTAAGGCGCTATAGACTTGCTTTTCATCGTCTTTGTCTTCTTCGCAGGCTAAGATAACCTAAATTGGGAAAAGATAGCATTGAGGGTCATCATCGCGGCTTTGAATTGGGTTTGCGATCCTAATCCTTGTCAATTTGAACATAAAATAGGGTTAACTCGTCCACAACTGCGGCGGGATCCTTTGAGAGAAAAGCATTTTTAACCTTATTGCGGACCTTCCCAGCCTCACTGGGCGAATCAAAATGGCTATTGATTAAGCGGCGCTAAAAAAAGGGAAACCCTAACTTCGAAGTTGGGGTAATTAAGAGTATACGTGTCTTTTGACCGGCTATATCGCAGGATAAGATAACCTATTTGGTAAAGATAGCTTTAATGATCATCTTCACGGTTTTGACTAAGGCTCTCGAGCCTATCCTTTTCAATTTGAACGCCGCGAAATTGTTCAATGGTTAGGCGATTTTTTTTCAATAACGAGATTAATTGATCCGGAGTAGCACTCTTAAACCAAAAATTGGAATCTTTAGTCTCTTAGAACTTTAAAGTAGAATAAGGGTTATAAACACTCGTTTGCCCGTTAAAGCAAAAACCTTCGTAGTCTTGTTTCATCAATTCAAATATTTCTCTATTGGCATTTTTTGGTATCTAACCATCTCATCAAGGACTGAAAAGATATCGCTGGCTGAAGAGGCTAGGGGAACTTCAACATTAAACCTTTAAGCTAACTTAGGCGAATTATTGATCAAAGAATTATAGAAAGCTTTTGGTCCTTAAGACTTAATTAACATCGCTCATATCCAGATATGTTACTGGGCGAGAGGCGAAGTTGTCATCATCAAGGCTCTTTTCTATCGCTAGGCCTTTAAAGAATTACACTTTGGCCAGAAAACATTGACTTAAAAGTGGATACAATCAGCGACTTGCCAAACAACCTTCGTCGGGCGATAAACCTGGTCATATAGGCAGTTTCTAACATTTTGGCCAGATTAGCCGTCTTATCAACGTAAATCCCTCCACGTTTTATCTCTTTTTCAAAGTCCTAAATGCCGCCAGCAGGTAGCCGCCAATTTTCTTCCAAGCTATATCAGCACCAATATCTTAAAGATTATATCATAAAATTAGGCCACCAAGGATACTCGGTTAGGTTAATCAAAAGGTAACCGTTCCCCAAGTCTTTTTTTCCCCACGTTGCGGCTGGTAGCGACTTTCGAGTTGTAATTAAGTTTTAGCAGACCCTTAAGTTCTTAACATTAGTTCTTTTAACGTTTCTACTTAGCTCTCTGCTC
>JAITQT010000298.1 GCA_031288745.1 Deltaproteobacteria bacterium | reverse complement strand
CATATTGTTACCTCCATGGCCTCCAGGGTTGTTACCGGCCGGAACAGTAGAGTTGCCGGGGGAGCATTTCAGCTTCCTAGGTAAATGCGCCTTTCCACAGCGCACGCAAAATAGTCTAATAAATTGACTAGTAATTATGGCAGTAAACTATTTTCCTAATGCTCTACAAATATTAAATTATTTTTATTTATGTAAAAATGTACATACATTCGCTAAAGCATATTTTAAAATCAATAATTCAGCGATAAAAGATATTTTGACAAGAGAGTGGTCTATAATTATTTGTGAAAAAATAAAATCTGGTAAACTTAAAGAGGTATTAAATAAAATCGAAAAAATATGTATAACCCATAAAATAACACCCAATTTATATAATTATTTAATTAATAACATTAATATTATTAATTACCCCGAGTATATTTCTAAAAACTATTTTATTGGCAGTGGAGAAATAGAGAGTGCTAACAAAGTGGTTTTACAATCAAGATTAAAAAGACCTAGTCAACGCTGGAATATTGAGACAGCTCAATACATGATCGAAGCGCAAAAACCCCTTAAAAGGAAAGTAGTCTAAAAAATTAACTAGTAATAAGGCCCTGTTACAAATTTAAGGACTGATAAAGGTGACTTTTTGCGCTTCGATCAATACATGCTCACTCTTAGAGCAAAACAAGAAAGCCAGCTTTGGGAATCTGAGGTTGCCGAACCAATAATCAAGTTGTATACCTAAAAAAATAGTTCGTAAACAGTTTTTCATTTATATTTACCGCCTAAAATTATTCAAACTCCATTTATAATGTGGGCTTATTCATTAAATACAATTAGCATAATTTTTGTTTAACAAAATTAAAGAGGCAATGACGAGCTTTTTTTTAACGGTCATTTATATTGTTATCTAACAAACCTATATTACCTTAAATATAGCGCAACTCATAGGCCAATATTTCATTAGGCTCTGTGTAAAAGTAATAATTATTAATTTATAAGTCATATTTATTTTTATACATATCTAAATATTAATTAGTATAATATTTATACCATAAATAATAAACGTATAGCTCTTTAGACTTCTAAATTTGGAAATAAACCTCTTTTATTAAAAGTTACTTTTTCGGCAATCTCGTCCACAACCCTTAATTTATCCAAAGAGGGGATGGCAGAATGAATTTGGGTTGAGTTACTTTACTTTTTCAAGGTTTTCTTATTCAAATAAAGAAAGTAGCACAACCCAATTTAATTTTTAAAGTCTATAATTTATAACTGCCCTTATTTTTCTTGTTTTTTAAAGGCGTTTGCTACTGATAAAGCGCCAAGCCGTAATTATACTGCCTCCCGCTCAGTAGCGGCTCAAGCATTTGGGCAGGCGCGATGGAGTGCTTATTGGCATCATCTAGGCCAGCTTAAAGACCAATGCGCCGAGACTCTCTCGGGTTGTTAATCCTTAAATGAACTAAGTGCTGCTCAGAAAAATTATAAATGGCCACAGCCGTCTAAGATAAATTGCTGAAAAAAAGACAACTTATAAAAGCCGCTGGCTATAAAGGATCTGATGTATTTCTTAAATCGAGAGCGACCGAACAAAGTCAGAAAGCCTAGGACATCTCCCCCGTTCGGTTTTGCGAGTCACCGCTCAATACCACTCATAATATGTTCTAAGACGCTACGGAGGCTATAAGACGAGCTGTCAAGCCCTGGTGGGATAGGCCCAACATTTTGGACAAAAAATCAAGCCTAAGGATAAGCCACAAGGTGGGAAGGATGGAGCTATGAGCACCTCAAACCATTACCCTATAAGGTCTCTATTGAAAGACACTCTCTTTCTTAGCCTGTACGTTTTGGAAGCTAAGATCCCCGAGTCTTGGACAGCACATTTTTTTGAAAAAACTCTTCCAGATTCTTTTCTTAATCCTCCTAAAAGTGGCTCAGGATAAGTGTTTCCTTAGTTTTGGCATAATTATCTTGGACAGCTCTGTGTTAAGGATTTTTTTTAGAATAGAGGAAAATTACAAGCCAGAGGGCATATCCTCTAAAAACTTGGCCTTCAATTTCCCTTGCCAATCGCCTATGGGGGCCAGACGACCTAAGAAAAACCTTAAGGTGGATGGTTCCTCAACGAATTGAAGGCCGCCAATAAGACTCCTGTTCTCATAGAGCCAGCCTAAGCGATCGCCAACGTACTTTAACTGAGAGAGGGTAAAGACCCTTTTGGGCACGGCCAGACGAACTAGTTCCATAGAACTTAAATGCTCGCTGCCGTCGGGATTACGCGCTTCCGACAAGGTACCGCGTTCCATACCCCGTACACCGCTAATTAAGTAAATAGCCGCGGCCAAAGAAGCCGAAGGGTATTGCCTTTGGGGAACATGCTCGATAAAGCGCAAAGCGTCAACGTGGCAGCCTAGGCCACCAAAAGGCGTGACCACCGGAACTTTATTTTTTACCAGCTCTAGACCCAAGGCCTCGACGAATAAAGGAGTTTGACTTATGGTGTGAAAGTCTAGAGTCTCCTTTATTCCCACACTCATGGCCTCCATTTCTCTAACGCTCATGCCGCCGTAGGTCAAAAAACCCTCGAATAGAGGCACAAAGTCGCGCATCTTAAGGTAGAGTTCACGATTAGAGGTGGCGATTCCGCCTCCCCGGGCGCAGCCTAACTTACGGCCGGAAAAATAGATGACGTCCATTAAAGAAGCCATTTCCCGAACTAAAAAGGCTAGGGATTTGTCTTGGCACTCTTTTTCTCTAACTTTAATAAAATATAGGTTGTCAGCCAATAAAGAAGCGTCGAAGATCAAAATGATGCCTTTTTGGCGGCAAACTTGAGAAACTTTACGCATATTGGCCAAAGAGACCGGTTGCCCACCGATTAGGTTAGTGCCGGCCTCTATCCTGACAAAGGCCACCTTCTCGCCCCCGACCTTATCTATTTGAGAGGTCAGTTTTTCTATTTCAAAATCTCCCTTAAAGGGATCGTCGCTAAGAGGTAAAGTGGCCTTATCATTAACCGCCTCCAGCACTTGACCGCCGTTTAAGGTAATATGGGCTTTAGTGGTGGTAAAATGGTAGTTGGTGATAACAAAGTCGCCTGGTTTGACGAAGGAGCGAGCAATGATATTTTCGCAAGCCCTACCCTGGTGGGCTGGGAGAAAATAAGTTAGGCCAAAAAAGTCTTGGACCGTTTTCTCTAGGCGATAAAAGGTTTCCGAACCGGCGTAGCTGTCGTCGGCCATGAGCATAGCTGCGTACTGAGCCTCGCTCATAGCGTTGACCCCGCTATCGGTCAACATATCTAAAAAAACTGAGCGATTGGGGAGCAAAAAAGTGTTATTGCCGCTTTGATTGATAACGGTAAAGCGCTCCTCAATTGGTAACAAATGGATTCTCTGGACCATTCTAGCTTTGTGCATTTCTAAAGGCACTTTCTCGCCGGAAAAAAAGGTCACGTTGCTGTAAGTAAAGTCTGACATCTTGCCTCAACTTTTTTATCTATTAGGGTCTTAGGCTGCCAAAGACCCGCCTGGGTTAGGCGTGGCGCTCGCGACATAGGGCGCGGGCTCTTAGGGCTAATAAAGCCCAAAAACAGCCAAAGGCGCGAGTTTATAGCGCGCCTAAAGGGAAAAGCCAATTTGCGGCCGCATTGACTTAAGTCTTTCAAGGCCTTAACGAGGAAAAACCGACCTAACGAAACTTTCAAAATAAGCGTTATCGTTTAAAAGCCGGCAAGCATTCCAACTATCTCGCGAGCCAGCCGCCTTAGCCAAACTCTGAGCCATTTGCCAACCATCAGCGTTCGGATCGCCGTAGACCGCCTGAAAATTTAAGTTCGAACCATAAAGGCCCTTTAAATTACCCAAGGCCGCCACCGCCTCGCTTTCCCCTTCTATATAGCCGAATTCGGAAAACAAGACCACGTTTTTGGGGCCCGGTATAGCCTCAAGCTCTCTTAAACCAGAAATAGCCGGGGCCAAGGCCGCCGGGGTACTAGAGACGACTAAAGACCTAAGGCCTTTCATAACGTCGGCGCGGTTATAGATATTGGGCCCAAAAGTGGATTTAGTCTCTGTGTACTTTGAATCGTTGGCTGAAAATATATCGGTTACCTTTCTGGTAACTTTTTCCACAAAACCTTTAGGCTCGCGATAAGTAACGGGTTTTACTACCGCCAAAAGATTAGTCTCTGGGATATAACCGACGAAGCGCTCTAGAGAAGTCATCATGCGGCCAGCCTCTGAGTAACCGGCGCAGGCTGAGGCGTCGGAGCGCTCCTTATTGGGATTTTTGTTGCCCCAAGAGCCTTTGAGACCGGAAGAGTCGATTAATAACACTATGCCCGGCTGACTAGCGGCGGAGGCGCGAGCGCTCTCTAATTCTTCGGGCTGGGTCTTAAAATCGCGCTTATCAGTAGGCTGAGCCAAAAATACCCTAAACCAAAGAGCGCCGGACTGATTGCCTTCGGTAACCACCGAGGCCGGCCAGCCGGCCGCAGTTAACCTTTCGGCTTCTTTTTTTGCTTCCAGAGGGTCGCGATAGGAGCCCACGTAACGGCCGTGTACTAACTTTTTAAAGCCCTCTCCGGTGGAGGCCGGTGACTGAGGGGATACGGGCTGGCCCACTCGCTTGGAGGAACTCTGGATGACCCTCTCGCTTTTAGTCACTAGAGTTTTCGTCTGACTTTGAGCCCTTTCTACCTCCCCAGGGTTGTCGGAAGAAACCACCTGCCAATTGGCCACCAGGCCTTGGGCGGCCATTAAACTCCCCAAAGCCTGGGCGTCTTTAGCCTCCCCAAATAAGCCGACCATCACTAAGTGATAATCGCCAATCGCATTGGTAAGTAACTTACCGTCGACTAAGGTTCTTTTAACTGAAAAAGAAGTCCAGCCTATCTTTTGAAAGGCGGCCACTGACCTTTTAGCCGGGGCATCATCGAGAAAACTACCGACCCAGACCGTTCTAAGCGATGACATAAACCCAGAGCTAGTGGGCGAGACCCCACCCTGAGCTTGTTGCCCTGAAACGCTCATTTTAACGGGAGTTAAATTACCGCCCGGCTGAGCGTTTTTAGTTGAGCCACCCTCAGCGCTCGGCTTCGATTTCTCTCCCCCGCAGCCCAAAGTTAAGCCCAAGGCCAACCAAACCGCAGCCAAGGTTAAAGTGGATCTAAAAAAAACCTTAGATAACAGCGCGGATTTTTTTTCCAGAGAAAAAGCGCCTAAAGATTTGGAGAGCTTCAATTGTTATCTTCTTTATGGAAAAGAGAAAAAAAATATAAGAAATTAATAATTGAGCGAAGCGTAAAAATGTCTTAATAACTTATTAGTCTAAAAATTTACTATTAATAAGATTATGTTAAAATTTTAAAGCCTGATATATGATTTTTTTTATTTTGAACATTTTTAAGGGCCTAAGCTAATCTCTCAACAAACCCTCGGCCACCCGTTCAGGAAGAGCCCAATCGCTTTCCGAGTAGGAGGCGGCCCGATAGCAGTAAAGGATTCGAGAAACGATGGCAGAGTTAAAACCATAGGCGCTGATGTCGGCTACGTAAAAGGTTAAATCCGTTTCTTTAAAGGGAGGTTGAAAGCCAATTTGAAAGACGTAAGTCTCCGAATAAGGCCCCCTAGCGTTAACCTTAAAGCGCCAAACGTGCCCGCCAGAGGCCTTTGGCCGAGGATAGAGCTGGGGGATGAAAGCGACTAAATTAACGTTAACGGGTCTAGCACTTTCAGGTTCTTCTTCGTCGGGCAAATACCAACTAATGGATAAGCTATCTCCAGGATAGGCCACGTTTAGGATTTCAGCCCCCGAAAGGTTGACCTCCCCTAAGCTAGCCACGCCGACTTTCATGTAGTAAGGCCCCTCTAAAGTATCCACAGCCTCGTCAAAATGTTCAAACTCAGGTTTATCCGGCTCGTCTAGGGGGACCTCTCCAGCCGTCAACATCAGCTCCCTTCGGGCGTTGACAATCACGGCCAGTTTGACGTTCGACATATATTCCTTCCTCTAGCATCCAATAAAGACCTTAAATAGCCGCCGCAGTTAAAAAATTAATATCTAGATATTATATATAAAACCCTTATGGCGCGCAAGAAAAAGGTCTGGTGAAAACGGGTACCTAGAGGTTAAATTGTCGTTCTTATTTATGTCTATTTTTAATAGCAACAAGCGTGTTAGTTAGATGCAATTATAAAAAAATTGTCTTTTAAACTATTAAATATCGTCTTTAATCATATTGCTATATTTTTATTATAATATAATATACCTATAACTGATTTATTTTAAATAAAATTTTTTATCTAATAAAATCTGTCTATTCTATTTTTATAAAAAATTTTTTAAATTAGAATTATAAAAATAAAAGATTCTTAAACCTAAAACTGAGCGTAGCGCAAAAACCCCTCAACCCCCATGGAGGCGCAATTTGTTTTACATTTTAGTCCTGCCAGATACAAATAATTTTTTTCAAAGGGCATATCAGGGCAAAAGCGTCAAAATTTTGATTTAGTATAAATTAGTCAGAAGGAGTTGATAGTGGCTAAAAATTTGTTTATTCAACTAAATTTACCAATTTTCTGGAAATTTAGCATATTTAATTTTTAATTATATAAATAAATAATTTCTTCTATTTATAAGAGCAAAGTTTTCTATGTACTTAACAATAAATATCAAACAATCGTAAAAACCGACAAATGCATATTTATATCAAGTTTAAATAAATTAAGGTATAAAATTTTAATTT
>JAITQT010000238.1 GCA_031288745.1 Deltaproteobacteria bacterium | reverse complement strand
GGTAAATATAAAAAAATTACCTTATTTAATTTTTAATTGCTTTGTTTCCTCCAAATTTTTTAGGCGAGAATTCGGGCCGCCTTAAGTTGTGGACATTGCAGAGTTAACCGTCTATATTTGGACAAATTTTGTCAGCACAAACGTAATTATTGCAAGAAAACCCTTTAACTACAGCACTTCGTTAAACTTAACTGGTTGCCTGACTCGTTCGTTGACATACCTAAAAAAATTTACAAGATATATAATAAAAAACAAAATTTAATTATATATAAGTATAAGTATAAGAAAATTTAATTATATATAGTTATAAGTATAAGAAAGTTTAATTTTCAATTATATAAAAAAAAACCGCTTATGCGGTTTTTTTTTTGGGGGGAAATAAAAAAAAGCATGTGGTGCTCTTTGAACTTGTTTGTTATTTTTATGTTGCGAACAAAAATTAAATATACAAGAGGAAACAGACCACTCGCCATGAAAAGCTTAGCAGAAAAAAATGAACAATGTAAATATCCTGCTAATGTAAAAAAATAACAGATTTAATTGGTGGTGAGGTAGGAGCACAATTCAGATATGATAAAAACCCAATAGATATCATTTATATATTAAACTTACAAAATAAACAAGCACCTGCTACACCTTTACCCTTTAATCATAATAATATTAATTAAAATAAAACTCAAATCAAAATAAATATTAATGATAAGTATTTATTTTTTTTGATTTAAACAATTATTTTAATAATTCTATTCCTAAACTTGAAAAAAAATAAATAACGAATAGTTAAAGTTTATTTAAAATATAAAACCCATCTAAATTTATCGATAACACTATTTTTATTTAAATTTATAAAAAATTAGCACCGTCTGAAAGATAAAATAACTAAGATAGCCGAGAGTAACTAATAAGTCCTCACCTATATTTTACCATCTAAAGTTTATCTCTCTTCAGGGGATTGAAGTTAAATAGCTCTCAATGATAGCACCAACGTTATTGGCGCTGTGGGCCTATAGACGATTAAAACAGAGGTAACCGTTCACCAAGTCTTTTTTTCCCCACGTTGCGGCTGGTAGCGACTTTCGAGTTGTAATTAAGTTTTAGCATACCCTTAAGTTCTTAACATTAGTTCTTTTAACCTTTCTACTTAGCTCTCTGCTCCAACCATAATATTTTAACTTTGATCGAAGCGCAAAAAGTCCACTTTATCAGTCTTTAAATTTGTAACATAGTCTTATCACTAGTTAATTTTTTAGACTAATGTGCTTTTAAGAGGTTTTTGCGCTTCGAGCAACTTTGATTAATGTTAAAATTACTAAGCTCCTATAGGAGGCTACATTGCTGCGGTATGGGTCGTCCCTTTCAATAGGCTTGGCACCGCAGCGTTCTCTCTTGTGAACGGGCCCTTAAACGTTCACATTTGTGAACGGACACAAACAGAGCCGACCAATCTTATAGCCTCTCTCCCCTGACTGGCTAGATACATTATAAATAAGCTTAAAGCTCGTTGAGGTCTCTATCCTATTGGTAGCGAACTTCTATAAAGTCGCCTAGCTCTTCATATCAATGCGGCCGAAAATCTCAAAGTCGCAGACCGCTTATGCGTATTCGGCTTACTTAGGCTCGGCGGTTTCTGGGCCGGGAAGATGGAGTTTATCTTAAAATAAACTCCATTAAGAGTCTAAAATTAGCGCATTTTTAAGCCTCTTCTGGCCAAGTCCTAGTAATATTAAAATTAAGGCTCGCCGCCTCTACCGCGGCGCTGGCCGGCTCGGTGGCGATATTAGAGGGAGTCAAAATATATCTAATTTTATACTCCATTTCTCCTTCGAAAACTCCCTCGCCCGCGGCCCCGGGCCTTTTAACTCCGCGAGCCGCCACCTCTAAGGCGTAGCGGTCTGGTTCTCCGCTACCGTCGGGTGCCGTTAGTTTAGTTAGCCTATAGTCCATAGCTAGTGAAAAACCCAAATCTTCAACGGTTAGGCCGGTCTGGGTGACAAGATTATAATTGGCCAAAGCGATTAAATCCGCTTGAGCCTTGCGGTTCATAAGACTCATAAGAGCGCTAGAAAATTGAGGACTTAAACCTAATGGCACCAGCGCTTCGCTTACTTGCGCATTCATAGCCGGGCTAGGGACTAAAAGATCGGAGGCTGCCTCGATATTATGGCCATCGGCGTCGTAAACGAGGCCATCGCCATCACCCGCGCTAGAATTAAATACCCTTAAGCGAGCTAGCCCGTCAAAATCATGATTAAACGCATTTAGTAACCTCTCCCGACTCTCCCCTTGAGCGCTAAGGCACTGGTTGGCATGTTTTTCGATTTCAGAAATAACAACGCTGTTTCTAATTTCTTGATTTAAGAGAGCCGGATTATTCAAGCTCGGCTCGCTCGCTAGCCTAGGGGCAATAGGACCCGTCTCGTTTTCAGTTAATATAGCCTCGCCGCCAAAGCGAAGGTTAGGGTAATCGCCAACGCGACTAAGAAAATTGGACTTAAATTGGTACAAACTAGACAAAAATAACATCTTAAGGCGAGGCTCGTTATATAATAGGCTTTTAGCACTCTCTATCGCCGCCTCAATGGCCGAGAAGGCGGCTTGAACTCCT
Organism: Deltaproteobacteria bacterium; assembly: GCA_031288745.1. GTDB lineage: Bacteria > Desulfobacterota > Desulfarculia > Adiutricales > Adiutricaceae > JAITQT01. Next base: position 5,300 of record JAITQT010000238.1, on the reverse strand, counting down.
CTAATAGGATAATTAATCTCGGCCTGCTTAAGCCGCTTTGTGATGCCCTGAGTTGAATCGCTCTGGAAGTTAGCATAATTAATCTCGGCCTGCTTAAGCCGCTTTATGATGCCCTGAGTTGAGTCGCTCTGGAAGTAGCGATTGTTTTTAAGCTCAGAAACAAAACTACTATAGTCTTCAACTAGCCATTTAGGCGCTTTCAGGCTATTATCACCCCTCCCGTTTAAGGCCGCCTCGGACTTATGGCTACTAAAAACGCGTCGTAGGGTCTCTTCAAGATTTAGAAAAAAACGCTTGATAGCCCCAGGGGCGGGTTTAAGGGTGGGGTCCGCATTTATAGTCATGGCGGAGTAACCAGTAGTTTTGAACGATAAGCCACGGTATCCAAACGGCTCTAATTTAACGTATAAAAAATTGGCTTGAGGCAGACCTGAGGGTAATTTTTGGTAGAGAAGAGATCTTGCTCCGTAAGGCGCGGATGAATTAAAAACGTCTACTCCCCGGGCCTGGGTACCGTCTTTTCTGTGGCCCTGAGGAAAATAATCAGCTCGGCGATCGTAACTATTGGCTAAATCTAAGTAATTCTTTAATTTTCCGTTGCTATCCTCTATAAGCATACCGCCGCTTTTAAATTCCATAGCCTCATGCGGCTCTCGACCGACAGAAATAGCGGCCTTAGAGGCCGCTAAAGCCTGTAGGTACCACATGAGATTAGTGATTTCCTTTTCGCCCACGATAGGCGGGTTTTGGCCGGGCCGACAATTGTCGAATTGACCGTTTTGAATTGACTCGTAAATATCGGCCCCGTCCTTTATGTATTTTTGAATTGTTTCCGGCGAAAGAACCCCGCCGTTATTGGGCATCAAGGCCACCCGGCCTCCTGATAGCGCGATGGGGGTAAGATTAGGATTTGATTGGCCAGCGTTCTTAGCCGAATGGTAAAGTTCACGCCCCGCCTCTATTTGGTCTCTATTTATAACCGATGGAAAAATAGGATTATCTCTATTGTCTTCAAATTGAGACGAGAACGCGGCCGGATAGACCGGGGAAGGCGCTGGCGGCCCGGGCGCGGGAGCGATTCGGGACCCGGATAAGCCTAAATGTACATCTAGAGATATATCAACCCTTTGACCTAAAGCAGGGCCAGTCAAAGCGTTTAGCGCTGCAGGCGGTGCTAGAGGCACCAGATTAACTCTTTGGCCGCTTACCTCCGCGTTTAAACCAACCGCCAGCTCACTAGTCTGATTTATTCTACTAATTTCGGACATTTCTTTCTCCTTAGTTTTAAAGATATATTTTAGTTTGCAATCAAGGCTAAAACCATTTGAGGTTTAAACTCGCTCTAGGCGGAACTTGTCAATCCCTCTAGACATCGACTTTAACTATGTTTGATATAGCAAATTAGGTGCCACCTCTAAACCGATAGTAAGATTAAAGATTTTCAAAGGCTAGAAGCTACTAGATTACCTATTTTAGCCCTTTTTAGGCTTATCGATCTTTAGTGAGGTTAGTTAACGACTAGCTAACATAATTGGCACCAAGTGCCTTAGGCGAAGCTTAAAGAATTTTTCGAACTGTGCAATTGGACGATGGCATAGTCTAGCAAGCTGTTTAGCCAATTTGGCCGAATATTACCATTTAGACCAATTGACTCCATCGCCAAAAAAAGGAGAATTTAAGAATGATCGAAGCGCAAAAACCTATTAAAATCAAAATAGTCTAAAAAATTAACTAGTAATTTTGCTATGTTACAAATTTAAGGATTGATAAAGGGGACTTTTTGCGCTGCGATCAAGAATAACCAAAAATTTAATTATGCCTAGTTAATGATAGTTCTTTAATACTTAATAGCTTAAAAATTATCAGCTTTCAGAATAATATATCACTTGACAATTTTAAATTAGCCTGTTATTATATAAATTATTATCCGCTTTTCAACTTTATAACGGATGAAAATTTAGCTTTTTAAGCTGTCAATAGCGAGGTTATTTATGGGCTTAGAACTATTCAACAAATTGTTGACAAGGACACCAGTGAAGTAATCGATAATTCCCATTTTTTTTTCTATTACAATTTGATTTAATTAGAATAAAATCGTAGAGAACAAAATCATAAAATTTTTCTACAACAAAAATTTTATGTGGGGAGAAAAAAAAGTCGGGAATTACAGTTAAATAGAATCGGAATTTGGCGCGCTTCAAACGACAACGCTTGGATAAAAGTTAATTTTATGACAAAATAAAAAAACTTAATTAACCGCCCGGCCAAAGCCGCGACGTAATCGCTAATTTTAGGAGCCGCCTATGACTGGGGCTAAAATAAGAAAAGCCGAGCTAGCCGGGGCCTGGTATCCAGCCACGGCCCAAGCCGCCGTCGAAGCCATCAAATCCTGGAGACCTTATATTGAGCTAAGCTCCGGTCAAGGCCGAGCCATCTGCGCTATAATTCCCCACGCCGGTTGGTACTTCTCCAGCCGCCTGGCCGCCAGAACTATCTTAAGAGGCCTCCCAAAGCTTCGGACCTCAAGGCCCAGAGCTAGTCGTGGTTTTTGGAGGCCATCTACCTTTTAACGGCGAGACGGTGGCTTTTGGGGAAAAGGCTTGGGAGACCCCCTTTGGCCTAATTGAACTCGAAGTTTCCTTAAATGACCTACTTATTGGTAAGTTAAGCCCTCTTATCTGGAAAGGGGGTAACCGCGACAATACCATAGAAGTCCTAATGCCTTTGGTCAAACACTTCTGCCCTAAAGCCAAGGCCTGGGCCCTGAGGGTCCCCCCAGGGGAGGAGGCCCTAATCTTAGGTCAAGTTTCAGTTAATCTTGCTCAGAATAGACCCAACGGGGGCCTAATTTTAGCCTCGACCGATTTAACCCACTACGGAGAGGCCTACGGTTTCGCTCCGGCGGGCGGCGGGATTGAAGGAAAAAATTACCAAAAAAATAACGATTTGGCCTTTATCAAGGCGGCCCTTGAGCCCGCCCCTAACGCGATGATGTTTATCGGCGAAAATAAAAGGGCGACCTGCTCGTCCTGGGCGGCGGCGGCCGCCGCCGCGGCCGCTAATTTACTAAAGGGCAAGGCTAGGCTAATCGACCATTATTCTAGTTCCGATATCCGTCCTGGCGACCAATCAGTGGGCTACGCGGCGATCCTCTACGCCGATACGGATTAACCTTAACCTAGCGCTTAAATTATACCTAAAAACATTCGCCATACTCCTCGCTCTTAAGCAGCGCTTAAGAGCTAAAAAAGGCGAACGCGAGGGGGCTTGTCGCTCGATTCGACGCCCTTTTAGAAAACTAATTTAAAGTTCTTTCGCTCAGCCCTTAGAAAGGACGGACGAAGTTATGGGCCGATAAACAAACTGAGGTTAGGTACCGCAAAATTGACGTTGGCGCCAACTATGGAGCTAGTTCCCAAGTTAAAACCTAAAGGGCCTAAACGCGTTTTTAGCCTAAAGGCTTACAGAACCTAAACTTGCCCCTTTAAAAAATCTTTAGCCTAGCTCAAGTTAGAGCTGGCACCAAACTTGCTTTTTTTTTAAGGATCAAAATTGATTAATTCGAGTCATCCAACTCAATCACCTTATAATTCTCTAAAAACTTTTTGCCTCGCGGCCCAACTAAAATTGAGGAAAAAAAATGAAAGATCTTAGTATCAAACAGACTCTACTTAGAGACCACCAGCCTGTGTTAGGTTCCTCCGCTCCTGCGGCCGCTCCTGCTAAATTAAATCCTCCCGTCGCTCTGTCGGAGCAGTCGCTCTCACCTCAATTACCTGGCGACGTATCCGCTTTAAACGGTGCCAAATTATTAGCCGCTCAGGCCGCTCCAAACGAGGGCACCCCTGCGGCCAATAGCCTTGAGACTATTATCAAAGCCAAGCAAATTACCGCGGCCCGCGAGCTTAACCGTTCGGCAAACGGGGCTCAAAGTCAAAATAATAACCTCGTTAAGGTCATGCTTGGAGACGATCGAGTGGCCTTAATGCCCACCCACAACGGCAAATATTCGCCTCAGGAAATTGTAGACTTTATAAAAGAGGGCGAGCTAATTTACGAAAAAATTCAAAAAGGCGAGTTCTCTAATTATCAAGTCAAACAATCCCCGCCGGTCGTAGGCGAAAGAGAGATAGCCAAACTCATGTGGTTCTTACAGGCCTTAGCGGCCTCTAAGGCCTCCCTCTCGGCTACTGGAAACAATAAGGAGGCCAAAGAATTTAAAACTGGTGCCATACTCATAAGCGATCCATCCGGGCACTTATCTCATTTTCTTAACTTAGCCAATAGTTACCAACGCGCCTCGGATCATTTTCCTCAATACCAGGAGTATTTTGATCCTCGTCAACATACTGTAGTCAACTACTATGCCCGTGCGGTAGACGTCTTTACCCAGGATACGCCTTACGGCGCAAGGTCGCTTCTCTACCAAAAATTACCCTTACATGAGCCTATCCCCAACGCTAACCTACTCTACCTTAAATTTGAGCCTTACGGGGACCGCGGTCTATCTTTTCAAGAGACTGGTTACTCAGCCGCCGATATCCAGGCCAACCACAAGCTAAGGTCCGCCCCTGGATTTTTTGGAGCCCTTAAACGTTTTTTCGCTAATTTTAAAGAATCGCTAGCCTGCATCTTTAGTCGCAACCCCGATAGAAGGGCCGTAAACGCGGGCGACCATAACCTAGAGAGAGTTCCAAATTGGCTAGTTAAGGAAAATCGTAAATTCGTAGCCGATCTTAAAAAGAGATATAAGACTCACCGCGACTTAAAAACTATAATCAACGAGCTCGACGACGACACGGACGAATTAAACAAGACTGGAATTTACCAAGCTCGCCTGGCCCTCAAAAAAGCGTATCGTAGCGCCAGCTTATTATTCGACTGTGATTTTAAACAAGATTTTTTGGAGCAATTAAAACAATTTAACCATCAGTTGTTGACGAGAGTGGGCGACAACTCTAATATCCGCTTTGGTCAAGAGGTAATCTTAACTAAAGAAGATTCGCTTTCTATCGCCCCCCAGATCCCCGGCGATCCAAACTTGGAAAAACGCACGGACTAAAACCTAACCATATTATAGCCGCGGCCCTAAATAGATTAGACGCCAGCCAGCAATTTTCCGACTCAGTCAGGTGCCTTACGAACCGTAAGGTTATGGCTTGTTTACCGAGCTTACCAATCATGATCGTAGCGCAAAAACCCCTCAGCCTCTAAGACGGCAGAATTTATTTTTTAATCCTTTAGGTATGCTATATCCCATAATTATTTTCTTATAGCTTATATTTTGCTCTTGACTTTAC
>JAITQT010000194.1 GCA_031288745.1 Deltaproteobacteria bacterium | reverse complement strand
GGCTATAGGTAAACTAGCCTTCAACCTTGTTAGGCCGTTAACCAATAAATGGCCAGATGAAAGTACTGAATCCATCGTCAACTTGATGAAAACATGCATGCCATTTTTGCTTGCAATCTTGAGTGAAAAACTTAGAGACATTGCCTACCCGAAGGAGTGGAGGCTCATCAACGGGAGGGAACGGTTAGCAATATTTGTGCCAGTAAAAGTGGTTTAAAAAAAATTTGACGCTTTTGCCCTGCTTAAAGCCTGATAAAGCTTGCATTTTAGGTTTTCTTTCTGTAAGATTATTATGTTTTAAAAACTAAAAAAATTGATTATGGCTCTTAATGCTCTGAAGATTTTGGGTTAGCGGCTAAGAAAAAACTTGATCTTGAGTTTTTGGCCCAAACGTGAATAAGTATTAAAAATGAAAAGGATAAAGTTAATGTCTAATTCAAAAAAATTGTTATTATATTTTATTATGCTCTTGGCCTTTGCCTCGACCTCTCTTTCTTTAGCCACCGACCTCCTCTCGCAAGACGAGCGTGCGGTTAAGCCTATCGCTCCACCGGAGGTCATGCCGCCACCAGTTTTAAGCGGCTCTTACGAGGTCGATGCGGTCGAGCTTAACGTTAAAATTGAGGGTCAAAAGGCTCAAGTGCTCTTGCGGCAAACTATACGCAATACCTCAAAAAGCCCCATAGAGCTTGATTTTTTGGCCCCATTGCCTTTAGACGGGCAGGTGGCGGGACTTACTTTAGTTTCTAACGGTAAGGAATTAGTCGGTAAGCTCTATGATAAAGATGAGGCTTTTAAGGTTTATCGTCAAATCGTAGAAACTTTAAAAGATCCAGCCCTGATAGAATATGCTGGTCGCTCTCTGTTTAGGGCTCGGGTCTTTCCAGTGGCCCCGGGCCAGAAAACAACCTTAGAACTTTCTATGGACTACCTTTTGCCTAAAGATAACCAAAGGGTTGATTTTAATTTTCCTCTGGCCGGGCCTTTGTCTAAAGGAAAAGTCATAGGCCTCCAAGAGGTTATGGTTTCGGTTAAGGGTAGCGGTTTATCGGGGGTCTATTCGCCCTTGGAAGGGGCTCAAGTAACTTCTATTGGCGATGGCGGCTATAGGGCGGAGTATAAATTAAACGATTCTCCTCCGTTAGGCTCGTTTCCCCTTTTCTACCAACTCGATTCAGGGCCGGTGGGGGCCTTGGTTTTAAGTCATCGGCCCCAAGCTGACGAAGACGGTTTTTTTCTCTTTTTAGCTGACCCGGCTGCAGACCCACCGGGGCAGAAAGAAGAGAAAATGGGCAAAACGGTTATTTTTGTTCTCGACCGCTCCGGGTCTATGAACGGAATTAAGTTTACACAAGCTCAGCAAGCCTTAAAGTTCGTCTTAGAAAGATTAGATGAAAAAGATAATTTTAACTTAGTCGATTTTAGCGATTCGGCCTCTCTCTTTAAGCCCGAAAGCCTGGCCATGAATCAAGAGAACCGTAAGGCCGCCGCAGCTTACGTTGATAACCTTCGGGCCGGGGGCGGGACTAACGTTGGCCAGGCCTTATCCTCTGGCCTCGGCTTAGTTAACAAAGGCCAACCAACCTATCTGGTCTTTCTAACCGACGGTCAACCAACGACGGGGACAACTAATGAAGATAAGCTATTGGGCTTGGCCTCCTCGCTTAATACTGACCGCGGGGCCGTTATTTTTAGCTTCGGCGTGGGCTTTGACGTTAACGCCCGCTTGCTCGATCGCCTCTCTTCCCAAGGTGCCGGGTTTAGCACCTTTGTGGGGGAGGATGAATCAATTGAAAGTAGGGTCTCTTCCTTTTTCACCAAATTAACCTCTCCCGCTTTAACTAAACCTAAGCTTACAGTTTCTTCTCCCGTTAACCGGCTTATTCCCTCAGTTTTGCCGGACCTTTTTAAAGGCTCGCAGGTGACTGCGGTCGGCCGCTACCCCAAGGGTGGGCCGGCTACCTTTACCCTTAGCGGCGACTATGGAAATAATCCAATGACTTATACTTATACGGCCACTCTTTCCGACCAACCGGTCCCAGGCGGAGATTTCTTAGCCCGGCTCTGGGCCCAGAGACGCATAGGGGAGCTAATAGAACAAATAGATAGTCAAAAGGGTGAAAAAGATAATTCCGAGTTAGTGACCGAACTAGTTGCTCTTTCCAAGCGTTATGGAATATTAACTCCCTACACTAGCTTTTTGGCTTTAGAAGACCAATCCATTTTTAATGAAATGGAGTTAAATACTCAAACTAGATCTAATTTAAATAAACTTCAAGACGTTGTAGGCGAAAGGGCCAATAGACAAAGACAGTGGAAAGTCGACGCCAAAAGCACAATAGCTGCAGCCCCCGCCCCAAAACCAAGCCAATCTAAGATTGCAGAGGCTAGAGAGATGGCGGCTATGACCGACGAGATGGTGGCCGACTCTTCTGCCAGTTATGTACCCCCCACTATTTTGGCCGGCCGAACCTTTTTCCAGAAAAAAGGTCAATTAGTGGAGAGCGAAATCACCGAGGAAGGTCTAAAAAATCATAAAAAGGTTAAACGCTTTAGTGAGGAGTACTTTAAACTAGCTAAAGAATTGGGTCCCGAACAGGCCGTCTTATTGAGCCAGAACCAGCCGGTGGTCTTTAATTTTCAAGGGGCCAGCTATTTAGTAGATGATTAACCGTTCACCAAGTCTTTTTTTTCCCAAGTTGCGGCTGGTAGCGACTTTCGAGTTGTAATCAAGCTTTAGCATACCCTTAAGATTTTAACATTTAGGCCGCAACAAACCCGGGTACTTGCAGTAGATTAAGGTGAAATTAAAGAACTCTCTCTTCGCCAAAACCTTATAGGCCTTTTAATGGCCTGAGCTAGCCAAAATAGGCTAGGTTCCCAATTTATTAGCGGGAAAAAGATTGAAGAGTCAAAAAGTACTTCAATAGATCTCCAAAAGCACGTTTGTTCGGCCAACAATGCCCACGGCCACTAGCTTCACCACCCGGTATTCGCTCTTATATCTATCGGCGTATCTTTTAAACTCGATTTGCTCTTTCGCCTTATTTAGGGCTTTAAGTAATAAGGCCTGCCTACGCGCCTTCAGGGCCCCTA
>JAITQT010000077.1 GCA_031288745.1 Deltaproteobacteria bacterium | reverse complement strand
TTAAATTTACTAAATTCCAAGAAAATTTATGATTTTAGTTAAACAAATGAATTTTTAGCCACTATCACCTCATTCTGATTAATTTATACTAACTCAAAATTTTGGCGCTTTTGCCCTAGCTGGAGGGAGAGCGATTAAAACGATCGTTTCTCTCGCTTACCAAAATTCTTCTCACGCCCTGAAGAAGATTCTGGTTATATTATAAATGTTAAGAACTTCAGTTACCAGAGCGCTCACTCTTTCTTTATCTAGTATAGTGAGCTAAGGACTAAGTTAATCCTTAACATTCATATACCCTTCGAAACTCTCTGAAACTTCATTATTTGGGTTACTCATGTAGGCTGGGCACAGGAAATCCCTTTAACTAAAGCACTTGGGTAAACTTAACCAGACTTCTGAATAGCGCGTTTACCAAGAAAAAAAATGACAGTTTTTTTAAAGCCTCCCGAATGTTTGGCCGAAAGCACGAGGGCGATTATTTCTAGCTGGCCTTTTTCCATAAAACCTCGACCAATCATTCATCGCCTTAGACCATCAAGGGGCTTAAATCGCGGCTCTGGTAGGGGTTGATTTTAAAATCCTATCGGCCGCCTCTCCTATGATTTTGCCTAAATTCCCACGGGGGCTTAGGATCGCTCTCTCGCCAAAGGCCAACTGAACTCTCGCGAGCCCGCTTTTGGGCTTGTCTAAAACTTCGACAAAGGCTGGCTAGTTTACAATATCGCTCGTAGACCCAGGCTTGACCTTCTTCAATTAGTTCCAAATTAATCAATCTGTCCTTAAGCCTGACTAAGCCCACCTGACGAGAGTAGCGATCAACGTCTATAGACTCCACCTCCACCGTAAGGCCCCTGACTAATCGTTCTAAAGCGGCCTTAGAGGCCTCCCCCCCGCTTTGAGCCAATTCTGGAGCGTCGATACCATATAAACGCACTTTCACTCGCTCATAGTCGTTAGTTAATAAAGTCAAAGTATCTCCATCGTTAACTCTTTCCACCTGGCCGCGAAAGATCTCTGAGGCCCACAGGGTCCCGGTTAAAAGAATAAGGAAGGCCGTAAGACCCAATAAGGCCATTAACTTGAGGCCGACATCTTTGGCCCTGGAGGCGAGGGGTTTAATTTTTAGCTTTAAATGGTAAATCTTTAACAATGTCTTTCTCCATATTAAAATACAAAGCCATTTAGGTTTAATTTTACATAAATCCCAAACGACCTGGCCAAAACGGTAAGCCTAAGCTCACCTTATCTTGAAACCAGACCCAAAGGCTGCGAGCGAGCCAATAGATTCTAACCAAAATTGAACAATTGAAAATAGTTTTCACTCAAATATTTATAAATAACTAGTTAAAATTATTGTATCTATTTTTTAAGAGGTAGTTCTTTTCCCAAAATCGTAATGAAGCTAGTGGTAAATATAAGGCTTGAGTTTAGCCTTTTTAGGGCCTAACATGGGCTAATGGTTGGCATTTGCCTCGCAATTTGAAAAATCTATTAAAGGCAACCTTACAGTCTATAGAAGTGCTGCTAACATCTCAAAGCGTGGCAGGCCTCCTTGAAGGTCTTGGGAACGGTTACTAGACAATTTAGGCTATCTGGTTTGCCCTAAAATTTGGCAGAGTACTATAGCTTATGTGGCAACTTTAGCCCCAATATCCGAGAGGCCGAAAGCAAAATTTAGGATAGAGTAAAGTGTGAATTGTCGCTAATAGAGGGCAGTTAAGTAAAGATACAATAATGAGCGAAGTGCAAAATCATCTTAAAAGCATAATAGCCAAATTTTTGGCCTAAATTAATCAGATAGTTAAAAAAAATGACTATACAAAACGGGCCAAGGCGAGTTTAGGGCCGAGGCGATTTAAGAAAAATCCGGATGGAATTTTAGGTTAAATAATATTTAATTCGCCATTCCTTGATATTACAATCAGCTCCTGTTAAAATGCAAGCGCGAATGTAAAGAGCGTTTCTATAAACCAAACGAGCTATAATCATTTTCATGCTGCTCGTAGCCGTTTTTTTTCACTGTCCTAGTGCCAAAAAACCATCGACCTCGAGTATCTCAACCGTTATTTTTTCTCCCTCGCCTTAGACCGCTCAAAACCCCTCGCTTCAAAGGCTTGGGCCGCCCTATACGGGAGGCCAGGGTAAAAAAAACGACCCGACTTTAGCTTTTGGCTGACGGAGGCGAAGACCAATTTTTACCTAGGTTAAACGCAGGGATTTAATTGTGAGAATTTATGAAGAAAAATCAATACTACCTCATAGCCGTAACTTTCATCGCGCTAGTTGTCTGCGCCTTTCTCGCTTGGCCCCGGCCCGAGGCTGCGGTTGAGGTTTCCAAAACAATTGAGCCCCAAGCGGTGAACAAAGCCCCACCTCGACGCCTCAATCTTTTTATTTGGTCGGAATACATCGACCCAGACGTAGTGGCGGAATTTGAAAAGACCCATAACGTCAAAATTAGGATCGATCTCTACGAATCAAACGAAGAGATGATCTCTATGCTCAAAACTGGGGCTAGCGGGGCCTATGATCTAATAGTGCCCTCAACTTATTATCTGCCGTCGCTAATAAATTTAAATCTTATCCAACCCCTTAATCATAGCCTTTTAGTTAATATTAATAATATTGATATTAAATTTAGAAACCTAAAAGAAGATCCTGGCAATAAATATAACATTCCTTATCAATGGGGCATCTCTGGCTTAGTGGCCAGAAGCAAAGACCTCCAAAGTCTTAATAACTCCTGGGAATTACTCTTTAAGCCCTCGCCCACCAAAGGCAACTTTGTAATTTTCGACACCGCTCGAGACGCCATTGGCAGCGCCCTACGATTCCTTGGCTACTCGTCTAACACTGTTAATTTATCTCAAATCGAACAAGCGGGCAACCTATTGATAGAAACAAAACAAAATCCGACTTTCTTAGGCTTTAACGGTGGGGTCGACGGCTTATCAAAAGTTGTCGGCGGGGTGGCTAATATCGCCCAGGTTTATAACGGCGAGGCCATAAAGGCCACCGAAGAAGACCCGGAAATTCAGTTTGTTATTCCTAAGGAAGGTTGCGAAATCTGGCTCGACGTCTTCGCCATACCCGTCGGCGCTGCCAACGCCGACGTGGCCCACGAATTTTTAAACTTTATCTTAGAGCCTAAAATAGCTGCCCGCTTAGCGCTGTGGTCTTCCTACGCAACGCCAAACCACAGAGCTTTGGAGTTTATAGAGCCTCAGCAACGCGACAACCCCGCCATCTACCCTAGCTCCGATTTGTTATCGAAAATGGAATTTTTAGAGGACCTCGGCACCAACGGCCGACTATACGAAGAAACCTGGACCATTGTCAAATCAAGATGAAAAATCAGAGGCCTCTTATCTTTCGCCAGCACCAGAAAGTATAACTCTGGGTGACAAAGCCCTAAAACTAAAGGGACGAGGCCGACCCCAGCACAAACTAGACCGTCGGCCCCCTTCGCTAAGCCGCTCTAACGTTATAGTGGTTTTAAACGAGCCTCAAAAACCAGAAAATATCGGAGCCGCAGCCAGAGCGGTGGCCAACACTGGTTTAGGAGGGTTGGTGGCTGTCAGGCCTAGAACCATTTGCCAAAAGCTAATGGCCAATGCAGCCACCATCCAGGCCCTACCGGTTCTACAATCTATGCTCGTTTACGACGACCTAAGAAAAGCCTTAGCCCCATATCAATTCGTGGTCGGTGCCACAGCCAGAGTTGGGGCTAAAAGGGGCCCATTTTATAGTCCCCGTCAATTGGCCCCGACCGTATTGGCCCACCGCCCTCCCTCCAAAGTGGCCATCCTTTTCGGCCCCGAACGCATGGGCCTATCGACGGTCGATCTTCGCCTTTGCCACAAAATTATCCGTATTCCAACCCACGATAGCGCCTCAAGTTCTCTAAACCTAGCCCAAGCGGTTTTAATAGTCGGCTACGAGCTTCTTTTGGCTGCAGGAGGCGAACCCCCACCCCCACCCCCTGTTACGCCGGCTCGGCTTGAACTTTTGGAGAGGATGTACGAGGAACTAGAAAGTTGCCTTACCGGCATAGGCTTTCTACCCGCCGATAATAGTGGCCATTGGCTGTCCAATATCCGCAAGATATTTAACCGTAGTTTATTATCCAGCGGCGAATGCGATTTACTTTTAGGCTTATGCCGCCAGATACGCTGGGCGGTCAAAAACCTCGAACAAGTCCCGCTCTCGCTCGAATGCGGGCCTGGTCCCAAGGTTGACGATTTTTAAAAAAGCCTTAGAAAAAAAACCCCGCCTAAAAAACGGCGGGGGTAAACCCGGCGGGCGATTAGCTCTCTCCCGCCAAAAAAAATCGGCTTATTCGGAAACAACTTCAATCTTACGCGGCTGCGCCGGCGCTTGTTTAGGTAAAGTTAAGATTAAAACTCCGTCTTTCATAGAGGCCTTAATTTTAGCCTGATCAATGAGTTCGGAGAGGGCAAACTGGCGATAGTAATCGCCCGTCTCAAACTCTTGGCTTAAAAGCTTACGGCCTTGGCTCTCTTCGGCCACTTTACCCAAAATAGTTAAGACGTTCTCGTGCAAGTTCACGCTCAGCCCGTCGGCCGCAACTCCTGGCATGTCTGCCACCACCGTCAAACACTCGTCGCTTTCCCAAATGTCAACCAAGGGGCTAAAACGCGGCTCCCCGCTAGTGCTTTCCGCCCCCTTAAGATCTAGAGGCCTTTTCTCCCTTGGGTTTAACTCCTGGCTTTGACTTTCCACGGTCATTTTTATCCTCCGCTTTATTGGTTATTAAAAATTTTTTACTTCGATTTGATGAGCCTTAGCCTCGGCGGCCTTAGGCAACGTCACCGTCAGGACCCCGTTTTTAAAGACTGCCTGGACTCGCTCGCTTTCGATCTTGGCCGGGATGGTCAAAGAGCGATTAAAACTCCCGCTTTCGCGCTCCCGACGATGATAAGTGACCCCCTCGCGATCGATTTGAGTAAGTTTAGAGCCTTTTAAAGTCAAAGTGTCGTTTTTAACGGACACATCGAGAGACTGGGACTCTACACCCGCTAATTCAGCCACCAAGTAAAGATTTTCGTCATCTTCAAAGAGGTTGATTAGCGGAAAAACCCCTGTATAATTTTTCCTTAACTGATTGACACCGTTAGCCAAGTAGCTATAAACGTTGTCCATATAGTCGCGCATTCTTTCAAGTTCCGAAAAGGGGCTGCCAAAGCCTTGCCTCCTCCACCTCAATAAAGCCATTTCGCACCTCCAGGCAAAAATTTATGGAAATTTTTATAATCAAAAAGAGCCTTAGCCCTTTCGATTAAAAAAATAAACATCTTCCGCCGTCTGTCAAGTCTTCGGCAGAGATTTTTTTTAAAAAATTTTAGAACCCCAAAAAATGCTCAAATACACTGCTAAACGCTTAATAATGATGATCCCAACTTTAATAGGGATAACTATGATTAGCTTTTTGGTCATCCACCTGGCCCCGGGAGATCCAACCGACTTAGTAACCGACCTAAACCCCCAGGCCAGCCAGTCGGCCAAGAAAAAGCTAAATGAACTCTACGGTTTAGATAAACCTTTACCCGTTCAATATTGGAACTGGCTAAAAAACATGGCCGTTTTAGATTTTGGGCGCTCTATGGCTACCGATCGCCGCCCCGTTCGAGAAAAAATCTTAGAGCGTTTGCCGGTGACTTTAGGCTTAAACGTCTTATCTATGGGTATCATCATTTTAATTAGCCTCCCCTTAGGACTATTAGCTGCGGTTAAAGCCGGGGGCTGGTTCGATAGAACCTCGACCGTGATTGTTTTCATCTTCTTCGCCGCACCCTCTTTTTGGGTGGCCTTATTGGGCATGTGGCTTTTCGGCGTTAAATTAGGTTGGCTACCAACTTCGGGGCTTAAAAGCCTTAATTACAATGATTTAGATTTTTTTCATCGCCTAATTGATTTGTCTAAACACCTTTTTATGCCCGTTCTCATCTCTTCTTTAGGCGGCCTAGCCGGACTATCGCGCTATCTTAGAAGTAATATGCTGGAAATCATCCGCCAGGACTTTTTAACCACCGCTAGGGCTAAAGGTCTTTCTGAACCAATAGTCATCTGTAAGCATGCCCTTAGAAACGCCTTGATCCCGGTGGTCACTATTTTGGGCCTCTCCGTTCCGGGCCTAGTGGGGGGCTCGGTCATCATGGAATCTATCTACGCTATTCCAGGCTTAGGGCAATTGTTTTATGTAGCTGTCATGGGCCGCGATTACCCTCTAGTCATGGGCGGCCTAGTTATCGGGGCAGTCTTAACTCTCTTCGGTAACCTTCTAGCCGATCTTAGCTACGCCTTAATCGATCCTAGAGTTAGAGACGAGGCCTTTAAAGTTGGCTAATAGCCTTACCGTAGCCTACCAGGCTTAATCAACTCTATTTTAGATTTAAGTAAATAGCGTCTTTAGTGCCTAAAACTTAGGGCTTTTTATCCTAAAAAAGATCATTTATCGGTGGAAAAAATGAGGTTAGCCTTATTTTTAAAAAAAATATTTAAAAACAAATTGGCCAAAATAGGTTCTATCGTGGTCATTTCTCTTTTCATCGTCTCCTGGCTAGCCCCGTTCATTTCACCCCACGACCCCGACCAATTGGAGGTTAGATCACGCTTTAAGCCTCCAGGAACAGCCAATCATCTTTTAGGCACCGATTCTTTGGGTCGCGACGTCCTCTCTAGGATGATCTGGGGTTCGCGAATCAGCCTTAAAGTGGGCTTTGTGGCCGTAGGCATATCCACGCTCATCGGCGTTATCCTAGGGGCCTTGGCAGG
>JAITQT010000003.1 GCA_031288745.1 Deltaproteobacteria bacterium | reverse complement strand
ATTGTTTAGCAGCCTGTAACCGTTCACCAAGTCTTTTTTCCCCACGTTGCGGCTGGTAGCGACTTTCGAGTTGTAATTAAGTTTTAGCATACCCTTAAGTTCTTAACATTAAGTTCTTTTAACGTTTCTAATTAGCTCTCTGCTCCAACCATATATTTTAACTTTGATTAATGTTGATCGAAGCGCAAAAACCTCTTAAAATCAAAATAGTCTAAAAAATTAACTAGTAATTTGACTATGTTACAAATTTAAGAATTGATAAAGGGGACTTTTTGCGCTGCGATCAATGTTAAAATTACTAAGCTCCTATAGGGGGCTACATTGCTGCGGTACGTGTCGTCCCTTTCAATAGGCTTGGCACCACAGCGTTCTCTCTTGAGAACGGACCCTTAAACGTTCACATTTGTGAACCGACACCGCAGCCTCAAAACCAATATCGGTTATTTTTCTGTAGTAACAGATTTAGGCACGCTTGAACTCTGAGTCTCAAGATTTTGATTGCGGGGGGTGGCCTGTAGGGCCCCTTGAGAAGAGCGCCTAGGAGTGGCCACGGTTTTATTTCCTGTACTCGGGGTCGCTCGCCTAGGAGTAGCCGTACCCGGAGAGGAAGGAGGCAGGCTTTTAGACTCCGTAGTAGATGGCCTTGTCGGGCCCGTAGTCGTGGTTGCGGGAGCAGTAGTAGAAGTGACTGACTTTGGCTGAGTAGCCGCAGGAGCGGTGGTAGAGGGCTGCCTTGGCTGAGTGGTGGACGCAGGGGCGGTGGTAGCTGGCCGCTGAGGAGGAGGAGTAGTAGGTGAGGAGGTAAGCGACCTCTGCTGAGTGGCAGGAGGTGCCGCTACAGGCTTAGCTTGAGGCGTGGCCACCGGAGCGGTAGTTAGCGGAGTAGGCCTGGGCTGAGCGTTGATAGGCTGAGCAACTAGACCCTCACCATCATGAACCTGCAACCTTGAGGGCTGAGCTGCAGGAGGAGAGTTAGGGGTAGTAGGGGTAGCGGTACTAGTTTGGCTAGGGCTCATAGGGTAGTTTCCAGCCGGAGGGGGCCCTTCCAAGGCCGATGATCCTGACTGGCTATCATTAGATAAGTTTTCCGAGCGGCTCTGGTTAATAGGCGAGGCTCCGCTAGATGGTATTGGCTCCCAACTAATGGTAACCCGCTCAGGATTAACTTTAATTATATCCACGCCTTTTGCGGGCGAGGTTACCTGGACTAATAGTCTGGCGCTCCCTGAGGCTCTATTTAAAAGCTCCCCTTCTAAATTAACCTCGGCCGTTAAACCACCGGTTGAACCGCTACTAGGCGCGTGCATGTTTAGCGGCCAAGAAACCGTAACCCAAACCTTTTCCGGCCGAATAACAAATCTCTTTTCATCGTGAATTTTAGCATTAAAGTCGTTAAGGACAATAGGCACCTCAAAGCTTAACTCCTCACGCTTAACTGATACGTCTAAATAAACCTTAAACTGGTTGGGTTTAACCGTCAGCCATGTCTCCAAGCCAGGTAACTGCGGGCTTAGGGTTATCCCCCCCCCAGGCCCAGTCACGTCACCAAGATTTAAAGAAGTGGTGGGTAAGACGTCAAAGTCCTTAAGACGATTGGCCGGACCAGTTAGCTCGGCCGTAGCCGGCTCTATAACCATAGGGCCGCTCATCTCAAGGTAATTGCGCAGTTGTCCGTAGACCGTAATCTGAACAGGCAGCTTTTTGGTTTCAAAGGGGTGGGCCTCGAACTCTATCTCATCAGGAATGACGCGGTTAACCTTAACCCCTCGAGGGAGGGTTGGGTTTATTAGCTTAGAAATGTCTACGAAATTTATGTAATTTAAGCCACCAGTAATTTTAGAGGCGTCTACGCGCAGAAAAAACTTACGCCCCTCCAGATACCTAAACTGGGCCGTGTTTGCCTCAACTCTGACCGTAACGGTTTCAGGGATATTGTCATCTAAAGATAAATTAACCGGGATATTAATCAGCTCTAAGGCCACAGCTAGATCGTGGGTGTTCATGTCCTGGCCGGATACAGTGAGCCAGAAAAAAAAGGACAGCACTAGCGAGAGCAGAAACATGGGTAAGGTATTTCGTAAAAACTTAGTCATGAAACAGGGCCGCCTCGCGCCGTCGAAAAAAAAACCGCCTTTTAAGATTAGACTTAGCCGTAAAGTTAACCGTCACTTAAACCTTGGAGCACCACCCTCTTTTTGGCCCGTACTAAAACCCATCTGAGACAATAATCTATCGCGCAAGCTAGCTGCCCCCATCATCACCTCGACCTCTCCGTCTTTAACTAGGGAGACTAACCCGCGCTCTTCAGAGACCACCACAATTAAGGCGTCCGACTCTCTAGATAGACCAATAGCCGCCCTATGGCGAGTGCCAAAAAAACGGCTAACATTATCTTCGCTAGGAAGGAGCGGCAAAAAGCAGCCGGCTGCAGCCAAGCGGCCGTCTTGAATAATGACTGCCCCGTCGTGGAGAGGGGCCTTGGTGTTAAAAATAGCTAGTAATAATCTATCGGAAACCACAGCCGATATTTTAGCCCCAGCCTCCACGTATTCGCCTAAGCTTACGTGACACTCAAAAGCAATCAACGCACCCACGCGCTTTTCAGCCATAAAAAACGAGGCTCTAACCACTTCGTTAACCGCTTCTATCACCGCGGGGTTGGCCTTAGAAAAAGTAAAGCGGCCGGCTCTCGCTAAGCCTCTTCTAATATCAGTGGAGAAGAGGACCACCAAAACTAAAAAGAGATTACTCATAAAGGCCGACATCAAAAAACTAAGCGTTAAAAGCTGAAACTTTCCGGCCAAATAATAGCTAGCCGATAAAAGTCCTAGACCGATTAGGACCTGACCGCTTCTAGTGCCTTTTACTAGCTTAATGACGTAATAGATGATAAGGGCTACCAAGAGGATATCTAGGTAGTCCTCGATGCGCATGGCCGAAATGGCGTCGGAAATAGTATTAAATTGAACGAACATTTACTCGTCCGGCTTAAGCCCTAGTTAAGTCTCCAAAGACCGCGACAAAAGCTTCAGCCCGGCCCATACGGCGATCCGATTCTAATTGATTAAAATATGAAAAAATAATCTTAAATCGACGGAGACTCAAGCCTAGCGGCAAAGGCGACTTTGGAGGCTTGTAAGCTCGGCCCCACTCGGTGCACCCTAACGATTTGAGCCCCCTTGTTAACGGCTATGGCGTTGGCTGCGGCCGTGGCCAAGTCTCTATTGAGAGGATTTTGCTCTTCTAAAATACGTCCCAAAAAGTTTTTACGAGATAAGGCCATCATAGAGTGATAACCTTGGGGGATAACTTGTTCAAAGCGATTTAACAACCTAAGGTTATGGTCGGCGTTTTTGCCAAAACCAAGGCCAGGATCGAGGATAATCCTCTCTTTAGGAATGCCGGCCTTTTCAGCGGCCAAGGCTCTTTCTAGTAAAAAGTCTCTAACTTCGGTAACCACGTCCTGGTAATGGGGCTCGATTTGCATGGTCCTAGGTTCGCCTAGCATATGCATTAGTATAATAGGGGCTCCGTAAGTGGCGGCCACCTCGAAAATTTGAGGATCGTTTCGGCCAGCGTAGATATCGTTTATGATAGAAGCTCCAGCCTCAAGGGCCCTTTGGGCCACAGAGGCCTTGTTAGTATCAACTGATACTACTGGAGTGGGCTTTAGGTTAGCTAAATAAGAGAGGATTGGCTCTAACCTTCGCCACTCTTCTTTTTCATCCGTAGCCTGTGAGCCCGGGCGAGTGGTTTCAGCCCCTAGATCTAATATATCGGCCCCTTCTTTTAAGTGATTGGCAGCCAGTTCTATGGCCTTGGCAGGCTCAAAAAAAAGTCCGCCATCGGAAAATGAATCTGGTGTAACGTTAATAATAGCCATGATTAAGGGCTTAGAAAAATCTAAGCTATAGGAGCGCGAACCTATGGACCAGGAAAGAATTTTATCTAAGCCTTGAGTCATAATAACGGTAACCTCCAATAATTAGGGTAGGTTGAGAGTAAATATAGCTGTGGCTTTAGAGCCATAAAGCTAAAACGCCCAAGGCGCGGACCTGAGGCTCTTTTGATAGCCAACAAGCTCTAAAGTCCGGCTTAGAACCATAAAATTTAACGATAAACGGGAAGGGAGACAAAGAGCGAATGAGACTACGAATTAAATAAATTAAACACAATAACGCGAAATTGAGCCAAAAAGCCTTAAGCCTTAGGCGGCGAGGGCGAGGAGGCCTGAGGGGCCGCTTCCGACTTTGGGGTGAACTTTAATTCCTGGCCTGGTTCTGGTACTTCAAGCCCCTCGGACAAAATGGCCTCCCGACAAACCTTTATGACTTCCTCGGCGTCGATAGTCTCTTTTTCCAACAAAAGATCGCTTAAGGCCTTAAGAGTGTCGATGTGGGCTTTAACTAGGCGGGTGGCCGTTTCTTTGGCTTCTAAAACAAAGTTGGTGACTTCAGTATCAATGCGCTGGGCAGTTTGCTCACTATAGTCGCGACGTCTGGCAAATTCTCGACCCAAAAAAATCTGCCCTTCCTCGTCGCCAAAAGAGAGTGGGCCCAACGAACTCATGCCAAAACGACAGACCATGTCGCGGGCTAGCCCCGTGGCTCTTTCTATATCGTTAGCCGCGCCGGTGGTTATCTGGTTTAAAGCTGATTCCTCGGCCACCCGACCGGCCAAGAGGACAGCCAAGTGAACCTTATAATAGTCGAGACTAAAAGTATACTTATCATCAACAGGTAAATAATGAGTGAGCCCCAAGGCCCGACCGCGAGGAATAATAGAAACTTTATGGATAGGATCGCCTCCCGGTAACAGAAGATTAACCAAGGCGTGACCAGCCTCATGCCAAGCGACCGTCTTTTTTTCTTCCTCGCTCATGATCATGCTCTTACGTTCTACGCCCATCATAATCTTATCGCGGGCCGCGTCTAAATCCACTCCCTCTACGCTCTCTTTATTAAGGCGGGCGGCCGCTAAAGCGGCTTCGTTTATTAAATTTTCTAGATCAGCTCCCGAAAACCCAGGCGTGCCCCTAGCCACCACTCCCAAATCGACCTCTTTAGCCAAGGGCACTTTCTTGGAGTGGACCTTTAAAATCTCTTGGCGGCCGCGCACGTCGGGTACAGGCACCATCACGCGGCGATCAAAGCGGCCTGGCCTTAAAAGGGCTGGATCTAAGACGTCGGGGCGGTTGGTGGCGGCGATGATGATTAAGGCTTCAGTCGACTCAAATCCGTCCATCTCCACCAATAATTGGTTAAGGGTCTGCTCTCTCTCGTCGTGTCCCCCGCCTAAACCAGCCCCACGGTGGCGCCCGACTGCGTCTATCTCGTCGATAAAAAGGATGCAAGGGGAATTTTTCTTAGCCTGAGCGAACATATCGCGCACTCTAGAAGCCCCCACACCCACGAACATCTCTACGAAATCAGAGCCGCTAATGGAAAAAAAAGGCACCTCAGCTTCGCCGGCTATGGCTCTAGCTAGTAAAGTCTTTCCTGTGCCCGGGGCCCCCATCAACAAGACCCCTTTAGGTATACGTCCGCCAAGCTTAACAAACTTTTGGGGCTCGCGTAAAAAATCAATTATCTCCTCAAGCTCGCCTTTAGCTTCGTCTATGCCGGCTACGTCGCGAAAGGTAACTTTCTTTTGCTCATCGCTAAGCATCTTCGCTCGACTTTTAGCAAAAGTTAGGGCTTTGCCGCCTCCTTGGAGCTGGCGGATAAAAAAGAGCCAAATAGCAACTAAAATAACTATTTGGACAATGCCACCCAAAAATGTATACCAATAGGATGAAGTCGGGGCCGAAACCGAGATAACGACGTTAGAAGATCTTAAGAGGGGCAACAAATCAGGGTCATGGAAAGGCATAAAGGCCGACCACTTAACCGAGGAGCCTTGGATGGAAACGATAATTTCGTTATTATTAAGCAGGAGGGCCTCGCGAACGTTGCCGTCTTTTACCGCTTGCCAAATCTCCGAATAATTCTTACGAACCACGTTGTCGGCGGGCTTAAAGTAATTAAACAAGCCCAGCATGACGATAAGAATAGCCACCCAAATAAGAAGATGACGAGAAAAATTATTCAATATTCGGTCTCCCGAAACGGCGGGTGCCTTAGTTAATAGCGATGTTTTTTAGGCCTATAGAATGGCCCAAAAATAGAAAGGCCTTCCAGGGGAGGCCTTGTTGACCAATTAAAGCCCTTAATGGCCCTTAAGTCTCCAAAAAGGCCCCTAAGGTTAATTAAACATAATAATGTTCGTTCACAAATGTGAACGTTTAAGGGCCCGTTCACAAGAGAGAACGCTGCGGTGCCAAGCCTATTGAAAGGGACGACACATCCCGCAGCAATGTAGCCCCCTATAGGAGCTTAGT
>JAITQT010000400.1 GCA_031288745.1 Deltaproteobacteria bacterium | reverse complement strand
TGGGGACGCCCGATATAGTTTTTATTTGGCCTGAAAAAGCCTTATACGCGATTATCGAGCTTAAATATGAAAGTACGGTCGATGATACAAATATTGAGAAAAAACTAACCCAATTAGCTCAAAAAGCCTTAAAAACCATTGATACTAAAGATTATTGGCGGCCTTATAAGGTCCAAGCTAAAAATTTTAATCAAAATAGGAATCGGCGTGGTCAATCGTGGTCGCTGCCTAGCCCTGACTGATTAGTTTTTTTAAGTTGAGTAGCGATATTGATTCATATTTTTGATCGAAGCGCAAAAAGTCACCTTTATCAGTCCTTAAATTTGTAACAGGGCCTTATGACTAGTTAATTTTTTAGACTACTTTGCTTTTAAGGGGTTTTTGCGCTTCGATCATTTTTGGCTTTAATGCTGAAAAAGTCGAGCACGCTTACGCTTATCTAATGGGCTTACTTTTAATCGTTTCTCTAGGCTTTAGTTTTTGTCTATAACTTAAAGCGAGTCTTCATATCTTCCAAAGTGCGAACAGTATTGTTCACCGCTGTCCTTAATTATGGCGTTTTTTTTCCTTATAAAATCGCCAAAGTCCTTACGGGCCTCCTCAGGGGTTAATTGTCAAGTGGTACATTATCATGAAAGCTGATAATTTTTAAGCTATTGAGTCTTAAAGAACTATCATTAACTAGGCATAATTAAATTTTTAGTTATTCTTAATTCTCCTTTTTTTTGGCGATGGAGCCAATTGGTCTAAATGGTAATAGTCGGCCAAATTGGCTAAACGGCTTGCTAGACTATGCCATCGTCCAATTGCACAGGTCGAAAAAATTTAACCTGTAAGTCGTTTAGGAGTGCTTTAGTGAAGAGGCCGCGCTGGTATTTGGTCATATAGACCAAGTGGAGGGGCCTAATAGACTGGCCAGGCCTAATTGTCCTGTTTTTTATTTTATTTTGAAAATATAGTATAACAATTAAATAATATTAAAAAAATTAAAGTTTATAAAAGATTATCTAATATAGATAGACCAAAATGTCTGGAGTGTAGTCATAAGGAAAAAGGTAATAACCCCACCCAAGCTCAATTTAGATACTTAGAGGTGGTTACCAAAATAAAGCTGATTTAGTTATCGCTTTAAATATTTTTACTACTGGGTAGATTGCGCTCAAGATCTATAGAGGCCCAGAGTCTTAAAGCCAGCTGAAGAAATAACAAACCTCCAAAGAGACTTGAAGGCCTTACGCTTCAGCTTAGTATCATTATCCTTCTTGAGGGAGGGGATGAGGTCAAAATTGAAAGAAAAAAAAATGGCCATAGAGGAAAAAACCAAAAATTTTATTAGAAACTTTGTAGACGTCGACTTAGCTCAGAAGCGTTACTCTTACGTTATGACAAGATTTCCTCCAGAGCCCAACGGTTACCTTCATATTGGGCACGCCAAGAGCATCTGCCTTAATTTTGGCCTGGCCTTGGATTACGGTGGTAAGTGTAATATGCGCTTTGATGATACTAATCCAGTTAAAGAAGACGTCGAGTACGTTGAATCTATTCAAAACGACGTCCGCTGGCTAGGCTTTGATTGGGCCGATCGTCTTTATTACGCCTCCGATTACTTTGATAAACTTTATGAGTGCGCTGAAAAGCTTATTCGCTCCGGTTGGGCCTACGTCTGCGATCTTTCCCCCGAACAAGTAAGGGACTATCGAGGGACTTTAACCGAGCCGGGTCGCCAGAGCCCATGGCGGGAGCGAACGGTTGAAGAAAATTTAGATCTCTTTAGGCGCATGAGGGCTGGGGATTTTGACGAGGGCCAAAAGTTTTTAAGAGCAAAGATCGATATGTCTTCGCCAAACCTAAACATGCGCGATCCCGCGCTTTATAGGATTAAAAAAGCCTCTCATCACCGTACTGGTGAGCGCTGGCTAATCTACCCCATGTACGATTACGCTCACTGCATTAGCGACGCCATAGAAGGGGTAACCCATTCGATTTGCACCTTGGAGTTCGAAGACCACCGGCCACTTTACGACTGGGTCTTGGAAAAATTAGATTGGCCAGCCCCGCGGCCAAGGCAGATTGAATTTGCTAGGTTAAATTTAGAATACACTCTCATGAGTAAGCGCAAGCTCTTGCAACTAGTCAAAGAAAATTACGTCGAAGGTTGGGATGACCCAAGGTTACCCACCTTGGCCGCTTTAAGAAAGAGGGGGGTGACCCCTTCGGCCATTAGACTTTTTTGCGAGCGCATCGGGGTAGCCAAAAAAGATAGCTGGATAGAGCTTGAGTGGTTGGAAAAGGCCATTAGAGACGATCTTAACCCTCAAGTTAAAAGGGTCATGGCTGTGTTAGAGCCCTTGAAGGTGGTTATAGAAAATTTTCCCGAAGAGGGCCAAGAGGTGATCGAGGCCCCGTATTTTCCAGATAACCCGGACTTAATGGGCTATCGGCCGCTTAAGCTTTCGCGAGAAATTTATATTGAGCGTGACGATTTTAGACTCGAGCCCCCTAAGGGGTACTTTAGGTTGGCTCCGGGTCGGGAGGTCCGCCTAAGGTGGTCAAAATATATCCATTGCCACGAGGTTAAGCTTAATCAGGACGGAGAGGTTATAGAACTTAGATGCTTTTATTCAGACCAACCAACCGGGACGGGGGCTGGGGCGAAAAACAAAGCGGCTATTATCCACTGGGTATCAGCTACAGACTCCATCGCAGCCACGGTTAAACTCTACGATAGGCTCTTTAGTCAAAATAAGCCCTCGGGTGATTTGGAAAATGAACTAAACTCATCTTCCCTTAAAGTTTGTGACCAGGCTTTCATTGAAAAGTCGCTAGCCGAGGCTAAGACGGGCGATAGGTTTCAGTTTGAGAGGCTAGGTTATTTTTTGGTCAACCAAGAGGGCCTGCGGCCAGTTTTTAGTCGGATAGTCACTCTTAAAGATAGTTGGTCTAAGATTCAAGCTAAAAAAAATTAAAGATACAAATCACGAATTTTAAAGTAATGTTTATAATTTTTAGTGTTTATTTATAAGATTTTTTTTTTGTAAAAATTTTATAAATAATATTTGATTATTTTATTTTTAATAGATATAATAATTTATAGAGGTGATATTTTTTTTAAAGCCTCTTTTTTTATTTATTCTTTTGTGATAATTTGGACTACCAGCTGGGGCTAGGTCTTGGGAGCGGACCTTGGCTGAGCCGATGGATTAAGGGACTAAAATTGGCTCCTAGGACGGTATAAGCTGGTTTAGAGATAATATTATCTTGTTTTTAGGTTAATTATTCTTATTTTTAGCCTTTGTTTTTGGTTAGGCCTTAATAATTTTGGAGGTTTGCCTTTGGCCGTCATAGACGCTTTTTTTAGATTCATGCACGAGGTCGGGGCTTCCGACCTCCACTTATCGACGGGCAACCAGCCTTTGTTCCGTCTCAAGGGCCGAATTGAGAAGATTAAGTACCATGTCTTAGAAAACTCGGAACTGAAAAAGATTCTCTACGAAATCGCACCCGAGGAAAAAGTTAAGATCTTCGAAGAGTCGGGGGACGTGGACTTTGGTTACGAGATTCCCACCATCGCCCGTTATCGCGCCAACTTTTTTAACCAAAAATGGGGTGTTGGAGCGGTCTTTAGGGAGATCCCCACAGTCATCCCCACAGTCGAGCAGCTGGGTCTCTCCCCGGTTATCAGTAAATTAGCCTCCCTTCCCAAAGGTTTGGTGCTAGTGACTGGACCGACGGGTAGCGGTAAATCGACCACCTTAGCTACTATCATTGATCACGCCAACCGCACTCGTTCCGATCACATCCTAACCATTGAAGATCCGGTAGAATTTGTTCATCACTCTATCAAATGCTTGGTTAATCACCGCGAAGTGCACACTCATACTAAAAGTTTCTCCTCTGCCTTGCGTGGGGCCTTGCGTGAAGACCCCGACATTATCATGGTGGGCGAGCTAAGGGATTTGGAGACGATCTCTTTGGCCTTGGAGGCGGCCAACACCGGCCACTTAGTCATGGGTACCCTCCACACCACCTCGGCCGCTGGCACCATTGACCGTATCATAGATATTTTTCCAGCCAACGAGCAAGCGCAAATCAGGGCTTCCTTAGCCGACGCCTTAAGGGCCGTGGTGGCTCAAACCCTGTTTCGGCGGGCCGATAAAAGCGGCCGCGTGGCCGCTCAGGAGATATTATTGGCCACCCCTGCAGTTAGAAACCTAATTAGGGAGCATAAGGTCCACCAGATTGCCACCACTATCCAGACAGGTCGAAAATTTGGCATGCAGTCTATGGACGACGCCTTACTCGATCACCTTTTGTCAGGGCGCATTCACCCGGCCGACGCTTACACCTACTCCCAGGATAAGGCTAAATTTAAACAGTACCTGACCGCTCCGCCGGAAGATTTTACTGATGTTTAACAAAAGATTTCTTAATTTTAAAAAAATTAATTTGGTTTTTTATATATTTTTTTGTTATTTTTAATATATAATATCTATTACTGTTCAATAGTTAGACAGAGCATAATTGTTGTTGTTTTGATAAAGGAATAAGAAAAGCTTTTCTATTGTCTTTGGCTCTGTTTTCAGTTAAAATGCCTTTTATTCATCAGCGGTTCTAGCCCCCGCTGGAGATGAAAGTCGGCCCCCCCAAAGGGTTTTGGGCCGAGCGGGTCCTAGCCCCTAGTTTTTTGGTTTCAGGCTCTTGATTTATATATTTTTTTAGTGTAAATTTATTTATTTTAAGTTTTATTTAATATTTAATTTTATTATTAAAAAATATTTAACTGTAATATTTTTTTTAAAATTCTTATTAAGATTTTTAAGTTTAAAAACAAACTCCTTGGGTTTGATTCTTTATTCCACCACTAGGCCGGTTTTCTGGTTTAAGCTTTTAAAGCTCGACTTTCCCGACTGGCCAGAGATTTTACGGATTAATTGCCAATGCTCCATCTCTTCCATCTCGAGTACATCCTTGAAAAGCTACTAAACGCCGCCCCCGACGTGAGCGATATCAACATGACCGTCGGGCACCCATTTCAAGTTGAAACTGGCGGCGAGCTGGTCTCGGTCTATTTTCAGCCAGAGATAAGGGCCCTAACCCCTTACCAGACCGAGGCCTTGGCCTTGAGTATTCTAAAGGGTGATAAACATCTAATTAACTTACTACTTGACAGTGGTTCTTGCGATCTATCCTTTAATTTAGAAAATAAAGCACGTTTTAGGGTTAATATATTTTCTCAGCAAGGCCGTTACAGTATCGTCATGCGTAAGCTTGATAATTATATTAGATCCATCGAAGATTTAGGCCTACCCAAGAGTTTTTACAACATGGCTAAGGAAAAAAACGGC
>JAITQT010000283.1 GCA_031288745.1 Deltaproteobacteria bacterium | reverse complement strand
GCGGCCGAGGCCGCGCCTGAGGCTTATCTCGATGTTAGATTTAATATTCTATCCCAAGAAAGTTTGAAAGACAAACCATCTTAGCCCATCAGAATTAGCGCGGCCTAGGATTAGGGATTGAGCTTGTCACAAAAAAAGTAATCGTTTACGGGGCCTCGTTTAACCTAATAGAGTCTCTTTTGCCTCCGCGCCGCTTTGAGTTCATGAGTAGGTTTTTGCCCCTCCCTCAATTTCATTAAATGCTCTACTTGCTAAGGTAAAAATTATCTCACTCTAAGGCGTATTATAGGACATTTGAGCTGTGCTCTTATCAAGTAAGCGAACATTTCAAGCAGATTTCTCCTCGAGGTGAGTCGGTGGCTCCCCCACTGGCTAAGGCAACCTAGGTCACATAATGCACAGCCTAAAATTTTTGACGCTTTCGCCCTGTCTCTAGTCAAATCTTAAAGAGAGACTTTTGGAGGCTAAAAAGATTAAAGCCTCAAGGGGCCGGCCAAAGAGATTTAGTCGCCTTATTTAAAAAAAAATAGCCAGATCAATAGTCTTAGGCCAAAGGCCTTGAGAGTAACCTTAAAAAAGTTTAAAATAACAAAGACGTTTAATTTTTTAGAACTAATTTTCTATTAATTACTTAATAAAACTTTAATATTAAATCTAAGGCCTCTGAGCTATCAGGCTAAAAGGGTTAGGCCTGGGACAAGTTATAAATCTTAAAATCCTAAAGGCCAGGGTTCTCTTTTTTTATTATTTTCCGCGTTATCTTAAACTGAGGCTTTTGGGCTTTGCAAGCTTGCTTAAAAGCTCGGCTTGATTCTACGGCTGATTTTGCTAAACTAAAAAAACAAACTAATGTTCGTATTTTTTTTCCTCAGAGCTGTTTTCTGAAATAAAAAATCTTAACCCAGGCCCGGCCAAAAAGGCCGACTTTTAAAATTTTTAGGTTGAAAATCTACCAATCGAGAGCCGACTATGTCTCTAAAAATTAAGATTTTCTTGATCATAGTGGCTATTTTATACGTTGTGGTTATCACCATAGCCATGGCCGGGCTTTATTTTATCCGCAGCGGCATCGAACAGACCGTGATTAAAGACATGGCCGTCATGCGCGATATTGCTGATAATCTTGTCTCTAACGAGATAAATTTTCTCAAAGCCCAGACCGAATCGACCGCCCAGCGCCTTAACTCAGCCCCGAGATTTACGTGGGAGACTATCCTCAAGGAAGAGCTTTTAAACAACCATAAATTTCTCTCCTTTTCCATTTACGAACAAGAACGCATGATTATTAACCAAGGGGCACCCACTGGCGATCATATCAACGATTTAAAGCGTTACTACCAAAATAGGCCTAAAAACGAAAGCATTGTTACCACGACCATTGCCGACCCAAAATATCACTTGATTTTTTTAGTTAGCTGCTCTTTTGGCGACTATATTTTAACTGCGAGCTTACGCTCTGATCACTTTTCCCAAATCCTTTTAAAATACCAAATATGGGATAGCGGCTCTTTGTATACCCTCGACGAAGAAGGGGTTATGATCTCTAACCGGCGCAATTGGATGATAGAAGGACGCTATAACCCCTCCACCATCTCTTCCCCCTCTAAAGAGCAATTAACTCAAGCCGCCTTCTTTCAAACGGCCGTCTCTGGTGATAAAGGCGTGGGCCGCTATACTCTCGAAGGGGTCGAGCGTATCGCCGTCTACGGACCGATCTCAGCTTCCAAAATCGGCTGGGCCCTTTGCGCAGCCGCGCCTTTAGCCGAAAGCCCGGCCGTTCGACTAGATAAGGGCTTACTAACCATGACTCTTATTTTTATGGTCATCGGCACGGCCGCCGCTTTTGCGGGCTCAAACTTTGTTAACAAACAATTTGAAACCATCAATCGACAAAACGAGCACCTCTCGGAATTAAGCTTAGAAGCCCAGAGTTCCTCGGCGGCCAAGACTAACTTCTTAGCCAATATGAGCCACGAGATGCGCACCCCTCTAAACGCCATTATCGGCTTCTCCGAGTTATTAATCTCCGGGCTTAGAAGCCAGAGAGACTTAGAAACTAGTCTTAAAAAGATACACTCCTCAGGTTTAATCTTATTAAACATAGTCAACGATCTGCTTGACATCTCTAAAGTCGAATCCGGCCGATTCGAACTCATCCCCGTCGAATACGATATGGCTAGCCTTATTAATGATGCAATCTCGGTTAATCTCATCAGAATCGTCGATAAACCCATAGATTTTGGCTTAGAAATTGATAAAAATTTACCCAGCCGCCTTTTTGGCGACGAGCTTCGCCTTAAGCAAATTTGTAATAACTTACTGAGCAACGCCTTTAAATATACTACCATGGGCCGGGTTGACTTTTACGTTTCCGGCCGCATCGAAGGCGATGACGTCTGGCTAACCATAAAGGTCGCCGATACTGGCATAGGCATAAAACCGTCTGATTTAGCTAAGTTATTTTCTCTCTATAGCCAAGTCGATACCAAAAGCAACCGTCAAATCGAGGGCACGGGCCTAGGCTTAGCCATCACTAAGAGGCTAGTGGAATTAATGGATGGGCACATTGACGTTGAAAGTCATTACGGCCAGGGTACTATCTTTACAGTTGAACTTAAGCAAAAATTTGTAACCTCGCCCCCTATTAGTCAAAAAGTTTTGGAAAGTTTGGAAAACTTTGATTTTAACCTCCAAGACCATCGCCACTCTGGGCCTATGAACTTTATCCAGCTGCCTTACGCCCGAGTTTTGGTGGTCGACGACGTAGAAGTTAATCTAGACGTAGCTAAGGGTATGTTAGAGCCTTACGGGCTAAAAGTTGACTGCGTCACTAGCGGCCGGGAGGCCATAGAGCTAATTAAAGCGGCTAAGGTCGAATATGACGCTATTTTTATGGACCACATGATGCCCATCATGGACGGCCTGGAAGCGGTAAAAAAAATTAGGGAAATCAATTCTGATTACGCTAAAAACGTGCCCATTATAGCCCTTACAGCCAACGCCATCGTGGGTAACGAAAAAATGTTCCTCGATAACGGCTTTCAGGCCTTTCTCTCTAAACCCATCGAATTAAGGCGCATTGAGATGGTCCTTAAACAGTTTGTGGCCGATAAGGAGAGGGAAAAAAAGTATTGCCAAGATTTAATGGAAAGCTACCCAGAGCCACGCTTGTTTGTTTCTTCACTAAGCGAAACTAGCGATAAACCAAAAAAAGAAACTTTGGAGACTAATGATCTCCTCTCCTTATCTCTAGCTCGGCCCATCGAAGGCTTTGAACTCCGAGAAGGCCTTAAACGCTTTAGCGGCAATCAAAAAACTTATCGTAATGTCCTTAAATCTTACGTTCAAAGCGTTAATATACTTTTAGACCAACTTCAAACCCCAGACGACCAAACTCTTAAGAGCTATCACATAGCCGTTCACGGCGTCAAAAGCACTAGTTTTGGGGTAGGGGCCTATAGCCTAGGTCAAATGGCCTTTGAACTAGAAAAGAAAGCTCAAGAAAGGGATCTTGAATATATAAAAAATAAAAACGAATCTTTTTTATCTAATTTACAATCTTTAGCTAAACAATTATCTGTTTTACTAGATTTATCCGATGATCAGGCTCAAAAGCAAGTTAAGGAAAAGCCCGACCCTATAGTCTTAACCAAGCTCTGCCAGGCTTGCTCGGCCTACGACATGGACGGGGTGGATCAAGCGGTGGCCGAACTAGAAATCTACTCTTATTCTAAAGAACCGGATTTAACCGATTGGCTTAAGGATATGATCGCTCAACTTAATTTTGATCAAGTAATCAATCGCCTCTCCGAAATAACCAAGCCCTCCCCCAAACCATAGCGCCTAATTTTCTCCTCGAGGCCTCGCTGATGAATAACAAAAGCCGAAAAAAAATCTTTTTCGTAGATGACAATCTAACTTGTTTGGCCGCCGGCCGAACCATGCTCAAGGATTATTATGAAGTCTATCCAATCCCCTCGGCTACTAAACTCTTTAAAGCCTTAGAGCGGGTCAGCCCCGCCTTAATCTTACTAGACGTCATGATGCCGGAAATGGACGGCTTTACCACTTTAGCCGTCTTAAAAGGCGATAAGCGCTGGCGCGATATCCCTGTAATCTTTTTAACCTCTAGGACCGATGAAAATAGCGAGGTCAAGGGTTTAAGCTTAGGGGCCATCGACTACGTAACTAAACCGATGTCAGCCCAGTTATTACTTAGTCGAATCGCCAATCACTTGTTAATGATAGAGCAGCGCCGAGAGCTAGAAAACTACACTTATAACTTAGAACTGATGGTCGAACTTAAGACGGATCAGGTGGTTAACCTTCAAGACGCCATCCTAAACACTATGGCCGAGATAGTTGAATTTAGGGATAATTTAACTGGCGGACACGTTAGCCGCACTCAAAAATATATCGAAGTCTTAATCGATCAAATGCTTGAAGAAAAAATTGGCCTTTCAGCCATCAGCCATAGGACTAAAAAGCTCCTCATTCAATCGGCTCAACTCCATGACGTGGGCAAAATCGCCATTAGCGACGCTATTCTAAATAAGCCTGGCCCATTGACTGAGGATGAATTTGAGATCATAAAAACCCACGTCCAACACGGGGTTGAGGCTATCGAAAGTATTAAGAAAAAAACGAACGAAAAGACCTTTTTAACCCACGCCGCCATCTTCGCCGGTGCCCATCACGAAAAATGGGACGGTAGTGGTTACCCCAATAACCTTAAAGGCGAGCAAATTCCCATTCAAGGAAGGCTAATGGCCATAGCCGACGTGTACGACGCCTTAATCTCCACCCGGCCTTATAAGCAACCCCTGCCACCGAGCCAAGCGAGCCAAATCATCGTGGCCGGTCGAGGGACCCACTTTGACCCTCAGCTAGTAGATATATTTATTAAAATTGCTCATAAATTTGAAAAGATAGCCTTAGATAAACAATAACAATTATATTTTTAGTTATACTAATATTGAAAGACTCTTGACGTATCTGTTCTCAACTTCTATTATTAGTTTAGCCTCTTATTCTATACCTTTAGTTTCCTATATGGTCAAATTAAATATATTATAGTTTGAAAGCTAACTTCAGTCAAAGCTAGGTAAAAAAACCTGGTAAACGGTTACCTAGGTATTAAATTATCGTTCTTATTGGCCCTTATTTTTAGTAACCTTTCACAAAACCTGCATGAGACCTACTTTCATCCATACATTCGACGGGAGAGCTGTAACTAACCTTCACTACTACCCTTCGGGCTGGCTATGACGAATTAAGCCTTTTAAGGCTTATAATATGTTTGTGCCCCGTCATCTAAACCATTTGGCTTCGACGACTCTAGAGGGCTTAGCGAGGTTTTAGCCGTCCGTTTCTTCTTTGTGTTTGTCTTCTTTTAATCAGAGAGGGATACTCCCCTTCGCCGCAGTAAGGTCATGATAGCGGCTTTGATAAATTTAAAGGCGCTTCTCCCCTGGAGGGCGCAGGAACTGATGATTATCAAAGTCCTTTCACAACGGCTACGACCATTGGGGCTTCTAGTTGCCT
>JAITQT010000266.1 GCA_031288745.1 Deltaproteobacteria bacterium | reverse complement strand
TTCTGATATGAACGGAATCTAGACGCTGCAATTCGCAATTAACCTTGAACTCATCAATCAACTTGTTTGTGGTCTCATTGAAAATCAAAGTAGCTAAGTCATTTTCCCTGCATTTTTGTATGTCTATATAAAATATTTTGAGATCTATCATAGCCTTTCACAAGGCCTCTTAAAGACTTTGTTTTCCACTTCCAGCATGTCTGAACAAAGGTCTAATATAGGCTAATAGTTACATTTCCCTCACATTTTGAATAATACATTAATAAAGTAACGTTATGGCTTATAGAATGCGCTACTAAAATCTCAAAGCGCGGCAGGCCTCCTGGAAGGGCTGGTGAACAGTTACAGCATTGGGCAGACTACTTTTAACTCGCCGGTAACTAACACTATAAGACTTATGATTATAAAAAGTTTTATTTTAATATAAACTTCCAGCTACACGGCCCGTAGCCATAATCTTAAAGAAAAAAAATTAGCAAGAGGCTTATATAAAAAAACAAGCGCTCTTAAAATAATTATTTTACATTTTTACCAAATTTCTCTACCTCCGTCAAGTTTTTTTTGACAGAAGAAGAGGCTTAAAAAAATAGAGAGAAAAATAAATTTTTAGGTGGCTTAGCGTAATGGTTAGCTTGGCAAGAAAACAAGGAAAAGGCGAGAAGGGGGCTGGAGGAGGAGTAAACTAAGCTCTATGCCCGCAAGATAAACTGGCTGGCCTAGATATAGATTAGAAGGAAAACCCAATTTCACAAAACCGCTGTGGGCCGTTTAGTAGCTGGAGACCTCAAGAGGGGAATTAGCCGAAAGAACCGATTGACCGTTAAACTAGAAACCTTAACTCCAGCTCCGACCTTAAACCTAGTTTTAGGCGCATTAATGCCGTAAACTGTTCATAGAGTCGTGGCCGTTCACAAATGTGAACGTTTAAGGGCTCGTTCACAAGACAGAACGTTGCGGTGCCAAGCCTATTGAAAGGGACGACACATACCGCAACAATGTAGCCCACTATAGGAGCTTAGTAATTTTAACATTAATCTAAAGTTAAAATATATGGTTTGAGAACTGAGCTAAATAGAAACCTCAAAAGAACTAATGTTAAAATCTTAAGGGTATGCTAAAACTTAATTACAACTCGAAAGTCGCTACCAGCCGCAACATGAGGAAAAAAAGACTTGGTAAACGGTTATTATAGAGTCTATCACGACCACAAAATTCTATAGTTAAGAAGCTACTTGGCCTCTCTTCCACTTAGCCTTTCGGGGCCTTAAGGTCTTATCTTCGTCATAATCACCTCATCTCCAGCTTTCTCCCCCCTTCCCTATTAGTAGTTTTTGCTACCCACCCGTGGGCCTTTCAGTTTTTGGTACTATGGGGACTCTGACTCCCATCAAATCCTCTTTCACCTTGATGGTTTCCCCGCTTATCTTACAACGCTTTCCGAGCATTCCATCCCAAATCAATTAATGTCTCTGAAGGACGGTTTCTCCGTCACTTTGTTCTCCGCCTTCATGGCTTAACGCGCAGCCGCAATGGCCTACACCGTCATCAGATGTCATAACCGAGCATGTCAACGCACACCTTACAAGCTTTGCTATATATATGCATGCTCGCCGGGAGCACCCTAGCGAAACTGTTTAATCATCCTACGGACTACTCTTTCGCCTCGGGTTATTCTACAGCCCACCTCTCGGTGACCTAGTTACCTCTGGCTACAGCGATTAAAATTCCTTCCCTTGATGTTTACTTTCACCTCTCTAACGTTGTACATTCAAGGGTGCACATATAATTGCCTTGATTTAAGTCTCAATTTACGTCTTCCAGCGCAGTCCGAAAAGGCGACAAGAGCATGTTTAAAAAACTAAAAAAACCTAAAAATTTAATTTAACATGGCCTTACTTATATCTTTACGAAGACTGTGAATGAGGATAGAAGTATTCTTATGTATAAGGGGCCAAGGCCTTGTAAAGACTACATACTAAAGGTTCTGACTCACGATTGCACCATAGTCGGCTAGGGCACTCGCCCGGACAACGCCCTTCCAATGGGCAGCCTTGGCAATGCTCTCCTTCCGGCCTCAGCCCTTTAAACACCTCATTGCCCTCTCCCTCTTCCTTTAGCTCCAACGCTTCGTCGCCTGCGCTCTGGCCGCAAGGATAAAACCACCCGTTGGGTAAAATGGCCAATGAGGCCCCCCGGCAAGCCGGACAAAAATTTCGGCCCCTTGGCCCCTGACGACTCTCCCTTAACATCTCCAGCTCTCTTAGCCCAATAGGAGATGCACGGCGCAGATTTAAGAGCGATAAGGTCTTTACTAATTTTTCTGCCCCTAAGGTTAAGTCTTCCTTAGAAGCCTTGGCTAGCTTTCGCCTCCCCTTATCAACCAAAAGATCTAGCCCTAACCCCCGGGCCATGGAAAAATCGGCAAGCATCAAAGCCGTCTCGTAAAGCCTTAAAGCGTTAAAAGAGCCTACCACGGTTGTAACCTCGAAAGGCACTTTATAGTCTTCAAGTAATTTTAGCCCTTTTAAAACTTCCGCCGTGCCCCCCCTACTAATTTCGTTAACCTCTGGAGCCCCGTCTAGGCTCACCCCCACGCTAATTCTCCTCGCTTTAAATAAAGAGACTAAAGCGCGGTCGAGCAACACGGCGTTAGTCTGAATAGAGAGGTGCAAATTAGATCGAGTGGAGGCTAATTCAGAGGCTAATTCTATTAAGTTAGGAGCCAAAGTTGGTTCCCCTCCGGTTAACTGCACTCTAGCCGGGCCTAGGCGCAAAAAAGAAAAAGACTTTCTTAAAAGTGACTCGGACATGTCGTTCCAATTAGGTTGGCCGTTATAGCAATAAGCGCACTTCAAATTACAGCGGCCGGTTAAAATTAAAATGAGAAAACTTACTTCTCCGCGAGGCATAATTAACTCCGAACTTCTTATTATGAGGAACCAAAGAATATTCCCTGGCCTAAGGCTAGGCCTTTCTGGCCCTTAAACTAAGCCGGATACCTTAAGGGCCCCAAGAGATTTTTTTTGGTTAAATTGTAGTCTACTCTATTAATTAAAGCAAAAATTTTTGTAAAAAAAATAAAAA
>JAITQT010000262.1 GCA_031288745.1 Deltaproteobacteria bacterium | reverse complement strand
AAGTAAGGTTGAAATGGTGCTCATGGAGAGCACTGGCATCTACTGGGCGGAGACGTTCTACCGGCTCAGCGAAGCTGGTTTGAACGTGGTAGTGGGCAACGCCCACGAAATCAAGAATGCTCCGGGGCACCAGACCGATATCGGGGATTCTAGATGGCTGGCCAACATCGCCAGGTTCGACCTCATCCGCCACAGTAGGATCCTTCCCAAGGAGTACGAAGAGGTACGGGAGTTGGCCCGTATGCGGCAGGACTTCGTGGAGGAAAAGGCCCGACTTAAGAACAGGTTCGAAAGGGCTCTACGTCAAAGGCGGGTTCAACGTGTCCCAGATCGTCACCGATGTCTTCGGAAAGACTGGCCTGGTCATTGTTAGCGAGCTGCTGGCTGAAGACTGCCCAAAAGTTATCATAAAAAGTATAGAGTGCGCGCTTGATTGGCGTCTGAAAACTCCGAGGCAGAAGCTGTTGGACACCCTCTCGGGCACCATGTCCGAGCCACTCAAGTTCAGGCTCAAAATGGAGGTGGATACGCTCGCTTGGCTCGACGCACGTATCGCGGAACTTGATGATAAACTCGAGCGGGATTTGTAAGATCGGTCACGAGGAGGACCTCATGCGCCTAACTACCCTCCCCGGAGTATCACGCATCGCTATCATGATTATCCTGGCCGAGCTGGTAAGCAGCGTATCTAACTTTAGATCCGCGAAGGCCTTGTCCAGTTGGGCCGGGTTGAGTCCAGGCAACAACGAGTCCGCTGGGTAGAAGCGTAGCGGCAAGACTAAGCACGGCAACGTACGTCTTAAAAGGGTGTCTGGCGAGGCTGGCTGGGCGGCGGCGAAAACGAAAAATTGCTATTTCAAGCATAAGTGGGAGAGCATCCACCTTAGGTTAGGATTCAAGAAGGCCATAGTGGCTATAGGCAACAAGACGTTCCAGGTTATCTACCATATGCTCACCCGTAAAGAGCCGTATAAAGACCCTAACGTGAATCTCGAAGAATTGATGGTCAAGAGAACGCCTCAAAGTGGATGAGACGGCTCAAGAAGTACCCTGAGCTGAATTTTGAGCTGGCCTAATAGTGCCATAAAGAGCTAGGAGGTAATCTTAAGTCAGCATGATTAAATGGCCCGTAGGCTGCTCAATCGCATCGGTGTCAATCCGAAGGCCTAATAGTCGACTCCACCAAGGTGCGCGATGAGAGGGATATTTTGTCCAAAATACAAAACAAATATCAAGCCTGGAGTGTCTGGTTGGTTTTGGTCAGCCCTAACAAATTGTAACTATTAATCATCTTGCCGCCTCTGGCCTCACCTTCGGCCCGTAACGGGCGTCGTGAAGAGGTGGGTTTCGTAAGAATTTACTTAGCTTGACTCCAAGCTCGGAAACGATTTTGAGAGCTAAGAATGCGCAGAAGAATATGCCATCTGTTACGTTAGTGAAGAGCGTTCGCATTTTCTTCATTGAGATAAGGTTTTTAACGTTGTCAAAAGACTTCTCTATAACATTTTTATCATGGTACTTAACCAAAACATCCAAGCTACTCAGAGGCGTATTAGTTAGAAGACAGAAGCAACCCCAGTAAAGTGAAGAATGCCTTTTGTGGGAAGCTGGGGTGTAGCGCCGCTTTAAATTTTACGTGAGAATAAAGGAAAATCAAAGAACTTCGTAATGAAAAAGAGATTCAAAGCGGAATGCACCTTATATATCCACTAGTGACGAAATCTAGGTGCTGCTAAACTAAAGGATAGCCTTTTAGAGAGAAATTGTATAAAAAACGCTTACCTAATAAAATTTGTGAAAATACGCTCTTCTTCTCTAGGTTCCTCTACCCCGGCCTTATGGCCGGCTAGCTTGCACTTTAGAAACCAGGCCATGTTCCGAGCCAAAACTCGCATGATTTGAAGGCCTTCTAGGTCTTGCCTAACATCGTCGGGAGTAAAGCCGTGGACCATATTCCAATATATCGAAGAGACTATGGGCATTTCGGAGATGGTAAAATATTTATTCAACTGATCTAACGCAGCCGTGGTCCCAGCTCTTCTGGCCGAAACTACGGCCGCCGCAGGTTTAAGGCGAAAAATTTTCGAGCGGCCAGATTGAGAGGCTGAAAAAAAGGCCCGGCTCATAAAAGAGGCCATAGCTCCACCTGCCGCTGCATAATGCACGGGGGAGCCGAAAACGAAACCGTCAGCATTTTGGGCAAGCTTAATAAAGTCGTTAACCCGATCGTTAATAACGCAGCGTTCCAATTGAGCACATTTGCGGCAGTCACGGCAGCCGGAGATGGCCTTAGCGCCAAGATGAAAGATTTCCGAATCGATCCCATCTTCGGTTAAAGTTGTAGCGATTTGAGTAAGGGCGACATGGGTGCAGCCGCGCTCATGGGGGCTGCCGTTGACTAATAGGATTTTCATTTTTTTCCTCGTAACTTAGGGCCAAAATTTTAGCTAGGGTGCTGCGGCTTTTTTTGGCTGATGAAACCACTTAAGATTAAAAAATTTAGCCAAGGCCAGCAAATCAGCCTTAGCCGGGCCGAGGCTAACGTTTTCATTAAGAGAGTGTCCGTTCACAAATGTGAACGAGCCCTTAAACGTTCACATTTGTGAACGGACACTAAGAGATAAGCTAAATATTAGGGCCTGATTAGAGAAGAACTTGGCCGGTTCTAAGAGAGTGGCAATTAATATTAAGAGTCACTGGCAAAGAAGCGATATGACAAGGAGCAATCTTAACCCTTACACCTAAGACAGTATTGAGTCCGCCAAGCCCCATGGGTCCTAAGCCGGTGGCGTTAATGTCTTCAAAGAGGGCCTCGGCGATATCCGATTCCTCGTCGGTCATGGGCGGGTCTTCAAAGAGGTCCATCAAGGCCCTTTTGGCTAATCTGGGCCCAGAGTCAAAATTGCCCCCTAAACATAGGCCAAGACAAATGGGAGGGCAAGCGTCGCTACCGGCTTGGATAACTAAATCGACCACTGACTGTCGCACCTCGGCCATAGTAGCTGTGGGCTTTAGGATAATTTGCCGACTTTTATTGTCGCAGCCGCCGCCCTTGGCCATAGTTTTGATGAGCACCTTATCGCCGGAAGTAATTATGGTTTCGATGATGGGTGGGCAATTGTCGCCAAGGTTTTGCCTAGTTAGGGGGTGACAGGTTGATTTTCTTAGAAAGCCCACTTGGTAGGCTTGGCGTACTCCTGTTTCAATGGCTTGAATCAGCGGCGGCCCTTCAAAGAAGACTTGCTGACCAATTTCTAAGACCACTTGGGCTAAGCCAGTGTCTTGGCAAAGGGGGGTGAAGTTGGAGGTGGCCAATTCGCAATTTTCCAGTAATCGTTCTAAGATCATTTGGCCTGGCTCGGTCGTTTCAGTCATGGCCGCCGAGGCTAGGCGACGGCGTATTTTTTCAGGCAAGATAAAAGCAGTCATCAAAAAGAGATCACGCACCTCGGCGCAAATTATTTCGGTGGAAATTAGGCGCATAAAACTACATTATAGGCTTAACGTAAGGGTTTTCGGAGACGTTTTTTAGCTTAAGCTCTTTGACAAAGGCCTCTGCCGAGGATTTGTCCTCAAAGGTTCCGGCCATCACTCTATACCAGATTTTATTGTTAATACTAATTTCCGAAATAACGGCAGGCACCCCCTGACCGATAAGTTTTTTCTTAAACGTTTCGGCGTTGGCCGGTTGGGTAAAAGAGTTGATAAGAACAGTGTATTTACGAATTTTGGTTTGAGTTGAAATAAGGGACCCGGCTGAGCCGGTGGCACTATCAACCTTTTGGCCAGTTACAGCGGCCGCAGCCGAGACGGTGATAGGGGCCTGGGTCAGAGGAGCGGTTAAGCGCCTATTTTCTTCAGGGGACTCTTTTGTTACTAGAATTTTACCTGATGTGTTACCTGCCGCTTGTCTTCCGGCCGCAGACATACGGCTATTATTGGGAGCGACAGAGATGGCGGCCAAGGCGATATAGTCTTGATTTTCCCCAAGCGCGTTACCGTAGCTTCCCTCTTCAACCGGGGCAAAGACGCCGGGGGCCGCCGGTAGAGGCGAGGGGGGGATTTTGGCCGGTGGGGGGAAGGGGGCTGGAATTAAGGATGGTTTTTGCGGTAGCTGGGCTATGGGCTCGTTGGCGGCTTTAAGCTCCTCTAGCGAGGGAGGTGGGGCTAACTCTCTATTAATAGTCTTAACATAAGATATAGCCGGCACACTTTTTAACTGTTTTTCGCTCAGGGCCTTTTCAGTCGAGGCTTCTTGTGGCTGGGGGTCGGATTTAAATATAACCAAAGAGACTATGAGCCAGCCAGTCAATATGGCTATAACCGCAACTAGGCTTAAGAGGCCGAGAAGTCTGGAAGAGCCTTCGCGTCCTTTTTTTGACGTAATAAGACGTTCGCTAATGGGAAAGAAAGATTGTTTAACAAATCCAGTTTCCCTAGTGTAAAGCCTTTGTTTTCCTCCACCAGCCACCGGGAATTTGGAGGTGGAGAAAAACCGCCAATAGATAAACGAACAGGCCGCTACGGCGCAGGCGGCACCGGCTATGATTAAGAGAACATTCATCTTCTATATCTCGCGACTTAACGACGATAAGACTAGCGGCTAAACGGACGATAGGGTTTAAAGAAGATAATAAAAGCTAAGACCTACTAATGTGGGTAAAAGGGCTAAAGAAATTGGATAAAAAAAATATCAACTAAGAATTAAGTCGAGAGTAAAAATAAATTAGATAAAAAAAATAGGCCCTTAAAAGTAAGTATACGGAAAATTTTTGGCTTTATCCAGACCGTCAAATTTATGCCGACTTATTATACACTAAAATAGCGTAATAAGAAAATTTGATAGAAAAAAAGCGGCTGGACTGATTATCCTCCCTCACTCCCGTTATTGTCGCCTCCGCCCTTAAGTTTGTCAGGGGGCGGTTTGCTAAGATTGACTGAGTTAGAGGCCTCTGGGGGTAAATTTTTTTTTCGAGAGCGGCGGACAATAGTGATTATCACGCTTAAGCTTAGATAAATTAGACCTAAAGGTAAAAGGAGGGTCTTGGCTTTAGTGATGATAATAGCTAGAGAAATAACGAAGATGGCCAAGGTTTCGAAGGGGTGCTTGTTATGGACAAAGATTCTATGTTTAAAACTTATAAAATCAAGGGTTGAGATCATTAAAAAAGATAAAATTAGCATGTAGATTAGGACCATTGGTCCGTCTGGGGCATCCACCCTATTGGGAATTCGGTAGTGCCAAAAAACGCAGGCGGCTACCAGGGCGGCCGCACCGGTGATGGGTAGGCCTTGAAAGAAGCCGGGATCGCGCTGGCCAGAGGAAACGTTAAAGCGAGCTAGGCGCAGGGCCCCGCAGGCCAGATAAATAAAGGCGGCCACCAAGCCAAAGCCTAGGCTATAATCGTCGGGGCGGATGATGGTATATAAGCGCAATTGGGCTGGCTTTAGCGCCCAGAGGTAGGTTAGAATACTCGGAGCGGCCCCGAAGGCGATTAAATCAGATAAGGAATCATACTCCACTCCAAAGCGGCTAGTGGTGTTGGTCATGCGGGCCACAGTGCCATCGAGCCCGTCCATGAGGGCGGCTAAGAGGATAAAACCTGCCGAGGTATAAAAGCGACCTTGGAAAGAGCACATAATAGAATAAAAGCCAAAAAATAGGCTCATGGTGGTAAACAAATTCGG
Organism: Deltaproteobacteria bacterium; assembly: GCA_031288745.1. Classification (GTDB taxonomy): domain Bacteria; phylum Desulfobacterota; class Desulfarculia; order Adiutricales; family Adiutricaceae; genus JAITQT01. The sequence continues at coordinate 832 of JAITQT010000262.1, read as the reverse complement.
GAAAATATAAATGGCTCGGCGACGGTCGCCTTTAGGCTTTCTTTTTTGAGACATGAATCTCTCCGGTAGATAGCGGCCTTGAATGATTGGGAACAAGGTCAGAGCAGTAAAAAAGTTGTCCTATAATTTTAAATATAGTAACTATATTTAAATATTTAAATAATATTATAAGAAATGGGAAAATTTTACCATTAGTTTTAACCTTGGTTAGGGCAGTTGGTAAAGATAGGCATATGGAGGGAATGATATTGACCGTCCAAGATTTTAACTAAATTTTGATCGAAGCGCAAAAAGTCACCTTTATCAGTCCTTAAATTTGTAACAGGGCCTTATTACTAGTTAATTTTTTAAACTACTTTGCTTTTAAGGGGTTTTTGCGCTTCGATCAATTTTAGCTAAAAATAAATCAAAAGACAAAGAAAAGGGGCCCGCTTAGGCAAGGTGTATAAGCTTAGAATTAAGCCTTTGACTTTATCAAGGCACCAAAAATCGAATCATGATATACTTAGGCCCGGCGATTGAAATTCGCCATAATTAGTTAAAAGTATTTTATCGTTTTTAAGAGGTATTAAACCATATATCTTTATAGGAACTAATTTCTTTGGCGTTGGTTTGGTTATAGAGTAGGCTGAGCAATCTAAAAATAACCATGATCTTGACCGTTTAACCATGAAGATTCGGTTATGATCTGTTTTTAAAAACGTAACCGTTCACCAAATCTTTTTTTCCCCACGTTGCGGCTGGTAGCGACTTTCGAGTTGTAATTGAGTTTTAGCCTACCCTTAAGATCTTAACAGTAGTTCTTTTGAGGTTTCTACTTAGCTCTCTGCTC
>JAITQT010000246.1 GCA_031288745.1 Deltaproteobacteria bacterium | reverse complement strand
ATGCTCGGAAAGCGTTGTAAGATTAAGTTGGGAGACTAATCAAGGAGAAAGAGGAGTTGATGGGAGTTAAAGTCACCATAGTACCGAAAACCGAAAGGCTCACGGGTGGGTAGCAAAACCACCAATAGGGAAGGGGTGAGAAAGATAGAGATGAGGTGCTCATGACGCAGAGAGCCTTTAAGGGCCCGAAAGGCAAAACAATTGAAGGTTATTTACAACTCGTCAGTCGAACGTATAGATGAAAATAGGTCTTAGGGAGGTTTTGTTAACAGTTACAATATAATTTTAGATAGTTAAGAAAAATAGATGACTAACAGTAGTTACTAGCTTTTTTTTAAATAGTTCAATTTATTTTTTAATTTCCCAGGCTGCTACAAATAAGCCGGCTAGGGTTAAGCAAAGAAAGTAGACCACGTCGTTTAAGTCAATTAAGCCTAAGGTGAAACGCGAAAGTTTCGGGCCAAAGGCTAGACCTTGGGCCAAGGCCCCTCCGCCGGCGGGAAGATAGGGGGCTGCCAAACCAATGGCCCACAGAAAGCCGATGAGCCCCAAAGTGGCTAGGGCCGCAGGCATGGCACCAGAGGATAGACTTGACGAGGCCAGGCCCAGGCTAGCCATAGCCGCCGAGAGTAGGGTTAAGCCTAAAGCGGAGGTTAACAGAACCGAAAAACTGCCCACGCCCATAGCGATGAGACAAATATAGGGGATTAATCCTAAGAGGGTTAAAAAGAAAAGAGAGCTTAAAGCTGACATTAGTCGGCCTACGGCCAATTCCAAAGGGCTAAGAGGGAAGGCGAGGAAAAGGTCTAGATAGCCCCCGCAGGTGGAGTCGCAATACGACCTCATGGTTGTAAGAGGAGTAACTAAGGCTAATAATAAGCCTAGATCGGTTAAGCTAGAGGTAAAGATGAGTAAAGAAGCGTCTAAGGCCCCGCCCCTAGTCATGGCGTTAAGGTTAGCTAGGGCGTAGGAGGCGGCCGAGTTATATAATAACAGCCCTCCCAATATCAAAAAAACCGAAAGGGCTATTCCACCCAGCGCTCCACCCCAAAAGGCCTTGGTTTCTGCGCGAGCTAAAGAGGCTGTGTTAGCCCAGCGTAAGATCATAAGTTTGTTTCCATAGCCGAAAAGTAAGCTTGCTGCGGCCTTTGGCGGCCGCCGGGGAGAGAGTCCCAAGAGCCGGACGAGACTAGTCGTCCTTGGTTTAAAAAAAAGGCTAGGTAGGTCATTTCGATGACTTCCAAAAGGATATGGCTAGAAATAAGAACGGCAGTCGTCTTAGGCAGAGCGGCCAGGCCCTTTTTAAGCCGTTCGACCTCGTCTGGGTCAAGGCTACTTGAGGGCTCATCGAGAACGACTAAGGCGGGACTCCCTAGTAAAGCTAAAGCTAGGGCTGAGCGCCTGCGCAAACCCAATGAGAGAGTGCCGCATAGACGATTAAGATTATCACTAAGGTTTAGCGTCGCGCTTAATTTTTCGATCTCGCGCTTTGAATCTAGCTTATTTAAGCCTTTAAGTTTGGCCGCCAAAGCTAAATGTTCAAAAACGGTTAATTCCGGTATTAGGGGAGCGTTTTCAGGTAGCCAGCCGATTAAACCGGGCCTGACCCTAGCCTGGGAGGAGGCTGTTTTATTGATTGTAGCTAGGCCAACATCAGGGCTAATAGCCCCGCATATAAGGCGCATCAAGGTCGATTTTCCCGCTCCGTTGGGCCCCAGAAGGGCGACCGATTGACCGGCCATGATTTTAAGAGAGATGTTAGTTAAGGCTGGTCTGCGGCCAAAAAAAACGCTGGCGTTGGTAAGCTCGACCAAAGGTTCGGTGATCATGATCTATCTTTTCTTCTAAAGTGGGCTAAAAATTAGAATTTGTAATCTAAACCGTGTTTTTTTATTAATTCGTCCCAAATAGGGTCTTTCATGATTAAATCAAGACCATCGTTAATATAGGTTAGCAGCTTTCCGTTTTTTGGGTTTACGCCCACGGCGTATTGCTCGTCGGGAATGCCAGCCTGGCCAAGATACTTAAGATTTAGCTCTTTAGCGATTTCAACCCCTCTTCTATCGTTTATTAGCACCGCGTCGACGCTTCCGGCAATTACTTCAAGGGCTGCTATATCAGCCGATTCGTAAGCAACTAAAACGTAATGGCGGCCTTCTTGGCCATTAAAGGCTTCCATGTTCTTAATATCACTGGTGTCGGACTGAACCCCGATTTTTTTGCCTGTTTTTAAGACGTCCTCGAGGGAAAGATTTGAGTCTGATCTAACTAAAATAACTTGCTTAATTAGCCAATAAGGATTACTAAAGGCTATTTCTTTAGATCTTTCTTCCGTAATTGACAGGGCCGAGGCTACTAGCTGGATCTTATCGTTTTGGAGATCGGATATGAGTGTTTCCCAAATCACTGGTTGATGGGAGACCTTAAAGCCTTTATTATTTGCGATCCAATTGATCATATCAATGTCGAAACCCTTAATTTGCCCATCGACGTCGACCTGAGTAAAGGGCGGGTAAGCCGGGTCGATGCCGTTAACGTAAGAGGGCTGAGCATAAAGGATGTTTTCGCTTAAAAAAGAAATTAAAATAAAGATAACGATTTTAAGCACCAGAGAACCTCGCATAGTTTTTTTTAAGCCAAGGGGGAGTTTATTTTAAGTCTTGGGCCAAGAGGGCTTCAGCCTTCGATATATCTTCGGGCACGTCCACTTCTGGAGATAGACCTTCCGCCAAGATAATTTTAATGGATTGGCCGCGCTCCAAAACCCTTAGTTGCTCAAGCTTTTCTAGTTCCTCTAGCCTTCCTGGAGACCAACTAACAAATAACCTTAAGAGCTTAACTGTATAAGCGTAAAGGCCCACGTGTTTGTAATATAACCCTGGCCCGCCGTCGCGAGGCCAAGGAATAGGGGCCCTAGAAAAGTAGAGGGCCCGATAGTTTTCGTCAAAGACGACTTTAACGTGATTGGGGTCTTTGATTTCGGTAGGATCTAATAAAGGCACAGCCAAAGTGGTCATACCTAAAGAAGGATCTTCTTGTAGGGCTTGGGCTAGGAGGGCCGGGTGAGCGGGGTTTACGGCCGGTTGATCGGCTTGAACGTTGACCACTAAGTCGTCGCCGTTAAGACCTAAGAGAAGACAAGCCTCAGCTAGGCGATCGGTACCGGAGCGGTGGTAAGGAGAGGTTAAAAAGGCCGAGCCGCCAAAGCCTTCAACGACATTTAATATTTCTTCATTATCAGTGGCCACGTGGACAGAGTCTAAGCCCTCGATTAGTTGACAGCGTTGGTAGACTAATTGGATCATTGGCTTACCACGCAATAAAGCTAAGGGTTTGCCGGGAAAGCGTGAGGAAGCCCAGCGGGCTGGAATTATGGCCACAGTTTTTGTCATAAAAGTTTAAAATCCTAAGGTTTGACTATTTTTTTTTTTTTAAGGTAATTATTGGGGGGGGGAGCAAAATTTGCATCGAACATTAAACTCATTATTTTTTAGACTAATTAAATGTACTAAAAGTTCTTTCAGAAGCCCAGATTAAAATCTTAAGAAAAGCGAAGAGTGCGTCTTTTAAGAGATTTTTTTAGTTAGTAGAGGAGCGCTACTGGCCTTAGGCGTAATTAAGTCTTTTTAGGTAAGGGAGCGACTTAATTATTCGTAGCCTTTAACAGCTCAAATTTTTCCAGTGCAGGCGGAGTCGTTGGCCTGGGTTTTCCACAGCTTCGAAAATATAACAGTTATATTTTGTAAGACTGGTGGCCTTCCTTTCACCTTAGAGCCCTAAACATTAAACTTGGGTTTCGATAGAGGCTCTTTAAGCCACGATGTTCTTTACTCAAATAAGGCTACAAAATTATTCTGGTAAAGTTTTCTATGCTCTCTGGAAAATGCCTAAGTGAAGGGGCTAACCAACCCTTTTTTCTAGCACGGTTTTAAATCTAGGCTACGTTACCTTAAAGCTACATCTTCAGGAAATAGTTTTTAAGTCTTTATATTATTTTTATTCTGCTTGGCCTTGTGTTTAAACTCAAAGTTTTTCAGAAATACCGTTATAAGGAGTTTTTTATCGGAAGCGTCGAAACAGTTAAAATTGTTGGAACCGTCATAATCGCTAGAGCCGTCGGATGCGTCGGAATTTTCTTAGACGCTCATAAGAATGAGGTGGTTTGGGTATCAGAATCAATTTTCAGTATCAAAGGTTCAAATTGCAATCGCCTCATGCCGAACGAGGAGCTTAGTGGTGAATAAATCCTATCGTACGACTACCGCCCCTTTGAGATAAGAAGATTGGGCCTCTTATCCGTACAAGGCCCTAAGGGTTGGCCGTTTGAGCCATGGTAAAAACTATAGAGATTAGCTCCTTAAAAGAAAATTATTTTAGGCTTTTATCAGCCCAATAAAAACGTTAAAACTGAAGAGTATTGGACTATAAAGGCCTTACGGCGGATTTATTGCCCAATACAAATCTTAACAGATCGTGTTGAGTGTTGCTTTGTAAATGTTTGTAGCCGGAGTTTAAAGCCACCTCGTTTCACACTTACTTACGTAATCTAATCTGTTGGATCTTCTTAGAGGTCGAAACTGGTTAAGCTTCTGACTTCTTATGGTAAAGTGCCTGACGAAAGTTTTATCGCTGGTAACCGTTCACCAAGTCTTTTTTCCCCACGTTGCGGCTGGTAGCGACTTTCGAGTTGTAATTTAAGTTTTAGCATGCCCTTAAGTTCTTAACATTAGTTCTTTTAACGTTTCTACTTAGCTCTCTACTCCAACCATATATTTTAACTTTGATTAATGTTAAAATTACTAAGCCTTATAGGGGGCTACATTGCTACGGTATGTGTCGTCCCTTTCAATAGGCTTATCACCGCAGCGTTCTCTCTTGTAAACGGGCCCTTAAACGTTCACATTTGTGAACGGACACTATCGCTGAACAGGAATCGTTTTTGAAGGGAAACCAGCATCTACAAACTTAGCATAAATCATTAGCATTTATGCAGTTCCTGGTAACATGTGGAAGGTCTTTCGACCTATCAACCTTAAGGATGAGATATAGTTACTTTATTAAGGGTTAATCTCGGTAGCGCCAGATAGGCGACCAGCCGGCCAAGACTTTTTGACCAAGGCCTACCATGATTTCAACCGAAAGGGGGAGATATATATCAACGCGCGAACCAAAAAGAATCATGCCAAAGCGTTGGCCACGCTTTAAGCTTTGACCGGGCTCGACCCAGCTAACAACCCGGCGAGCGATGAGGCCGGCTATTTGGGAGCAGACGATTCGGCGGCCTTTTTCGTCTTCCAAAAGCATTATCCGGCGCTCGTTTTGGTCGCTAGCCTTGTCAAAGCTCGCGTTAAAAAATTTACCCGCCCGATAATCTTGACTTATGATAGAGCCGGCGATGGGGCTACGGTTAACGTGAACATTAAATAAATTTAAAAAAATACTGACTTTAATAGCATTTTCACCGCTAATGGGGCAGATAGAGTTTTGATCAATGCGAATTATTCGCCCATCGGCTGGAGAAAGGCCGAAGTCGCCTGGAGGCGGGAGCCGGTCGGGGTCGCGAAAAAACCAAAGGTTAAAAAGAAAGAGAATAAAAAAAATTGTGGTCAGACAGCGCCAGCCAAACAAAAAGCAAATAGCGGACAAAACGAGTAGACTGATAATAAAAGGTAAACCCGGCCTAGCCACGGGTAAAGAATTGTTAATATTAAAAAAAGGTATTTTTCTTTTAAAAAAATCTTCTACCATAATAGTTACTTGCCTCTAAAATAATAATAATATAAATAAATAATATATAAGTACAAAATAAACAATAAATTAGGTTGAATAAAATTATTATACCATATTTACTCCTTAATTTTTAAAAAGGAACGCATTAAAAGTAAAACCTTAGATAAAAATAAAAGGCTTTAGCCTGCTTTTTAAGAGGGGCAACGACAAAACAAATCAACTTAAGGCTCAAATTAAAATAATAAAAACGCGAGTTTTAATCCGTTGGTTTTGTCAAAATTTTCTTAATGTTAACATAACGGCCGCCAATTAACAATCACTATCTACGAAAGCGGCCTATAAAGACCTTCCGGCTATGAGAGAGCTAAAAGGCTACTTGTGAGCATCTTGTTTATAAAATAAGTTTCTATATTATTGATAAAATTAAATTTAAAAGAAAACAATAAAATTTGTACTCGCTTTTACTCGCCTTGATCATATAAATTTTTTTCCTGGCCTTTAGGAGGACTTAAAGCTGTCTCTTTTATTTTTAGTGGCTTAATTCTTCTAATTTAGCCCTTTGTTCGAGCTTTGACAGCCAGACTAATTATTTTTCCCTGACTTTTTCCTTTATGCTTGAAGCAGTAAAAAACCCTGGTTCGTTATGTAAGCGTTGGCTATTAAAGGAGCAGTTGAAATTGACTATTGATTTAATCTCTTAAAATGATTAAAATACTTAGATAATAATGCGGATTGTTTGGATCTTGAAGACTTGTTTTAGCGGACCTTTTGGCCCAGATGCACCTCAATCTCTTATCGGCTTTAAATTCAATGGTTTAATCGTTTCAAGGCTTATATAGCGGCCCCTTGCTAAGGTTATAATTTATCTGAAGCGCTGTAAAACTTTGTTCTTCATGGTGGTGATATAAGGCTCATTCCGGTTTGAATCTTTTTTCATTCTGAAGTTTTTTGATTTTCCATTACTCTCGTAAAATTGAAAGCGGAACTCAGTTTTAGCTTCCCTCGAACTGGACTACAAATTGAAAGAAAAAGACTGAAAGTTGAAAAAATTTCCTTTAGTGTATATAAGCCAAAGGTAACCGTTCACAAAACCTGCATGAGACCTATTTGCATCTATACATTCTACGGGCGAGCTGTAACTAACCATCACTACTACCCTTCGGGCTGGCTATGACGAGTTAAGCCTTTTAAGGCTTATAATATGTTTGGGCCCCGTCGTCTAAACCATTGGGTTTCGACAACTCTAATTGGTTGGACCAGATTGCTTAACCGTTTATAAGCCCCAAAAAAACCCTCGATAGTTCGAGGGCTTAGCGAGGTTTTAGCCTTCCGTTTCTTATTTGTGTTTGTCTTCTTTAATCAAAGAGGGATACTCCCCTTCGCCGCAGTTAAGGTCATGATAGCGGCTTTGATAAATTTAAAGGCGCTTCTCCCCTGGAGGGCGCAGGAACTGATGATTATCAAAGTCCTTTCACAACGGCTACGACCATTGGGGCTTCTAGTTGCCT
>JAITQT010000220.1 GCA_031288745.1 Deltaproteobacteria bacterium | reverse complement strand
AGCAATGTAGCCCCCTATAGGAGCTTAGTAATTTTAACATTAATCAAAGTTAAAATATATGGTTGGAGCAGAGAGCTAAGTAGAAACGTTAAAAGAACTAATGTTAAAAACTTAAGGGTGATCGAAGCGCAAAAACCTCTTAAAAGCAAAATAGTCTGACAAATTAACTAGTAATAAAGACATGTTACAAATTTAAAGACTAAAAAAGGGGACTTTTTGCGCTTCGATCAAGGGTATGCTAAAACTTAATTACAACTCGAAAGTCGCTACCAGCCGCAACGTGGGGAAAAAAGACTTGGTGAACGGTTCCTTTCTTAACATACCGGAATAACTCATAAAGTTTTTTTTACTTTTCTTTTTTTTTCAAACTTTTTTAGTAAATTTTTTTTGTTGCGTTAAGTATGATAAGATATTATAATTCTAAAAGTTGCTGGAACCGTTTGCCTTCCTTTAACAGTTTTAAATGCTTTTAGTGCCGAATGAACTTTGGCTAGAGCCGAGATAGGCCCCTCTTTCGCCCCTAAAGTCTCATTTTGAATTTATATTTTTTTAGTTCAGCTTTAGCCAATTTCTTTTTACTAATTAGCCCTAAGAGGACAAGTTCTTTCTTGTCGTCCTTTGATTGGATGGAAATTCCTCTATGGCCCCTGACCCTCACTTACCTTTAAGCGACTCCTTAAAAAAACCCGAGATCCTTGCTCCAGCAGGAAGTCCCGCCTCCTGGGCTGCGGCTTTAGAAGCTGGGGCCGACGCGGTTTACGCCGGTCTTGATCGCTTTTCAGCTAGAACCGGGGCTGAGAACTTTAATATCACTCAAATTAAGGGATTAATTGAAGAGTCTCACCGCTTAGGGGTTAAAGTCTATTTAGCCTTTAATGCGGCCATTAAAGACGATGAACTAGCCCCGGCTTTTAAAGCTATGATCGCTGCGGCCGAAATGGAGCCGGATGGCTTTATAGTTCAAGACTTGGGCCTGGCTTCCTTAGCCTTAAAGCACTGCCCCAACGTCCCACTGCACGCCTCCACCCTTACTGCCGTGCACACTTTAGAGGGCTTAAACGCCTTAAAAAACTTAGGCTTTAACCGAGCGGTCTTAGCTAGGGAGCTGTCGCTAAAGGAAATCGGCGAGTTAACCAAAAAGAGTCCCCTAGAAACCGAAGTTTTTATCCACGGAGCGTTGTGCTTTAGCTTTTCCGGCCTCTGTCTCATGTCTAGTTTCTTAGGCGGTCGCTCCTCTCTGCGCGGCGCTTGCACCCAGCCTTGCCGCAGACTCTGGCGTAACGCCGGCCGCCTGAAGACCTTTTTCTCGTTCTCCGACTTCTCTGCCGCCTCCTTTATCCCTGAACTTAAAAAAATGCCCTTGGCCGCCTTTAAGATAGAAGGCCGCATGAAAGGGCCAGATTATGTCTCCAATACCGTTAAGGCGTATAGGCTGTTGCTCTCTGCCTCTGATGAAAAATTCGAACCGGCTTTAGAAGAGGCCTATAGGCTTTTAAACCAAAGCCCAGCTAGGCGCTTAGGCCCGGGTTTTATGGCCGGAGACAGCTTTTGCAAAAGCCTTTGGGACGGTCAGGCTGTCAGCGGTCAAAGAGCTGGCTTTTTAACCCCGCTAGGTCCCGATAAGGCCCAAGTGGCCCTTCAAATCCCATTGCGCCTTTACGACCGCTTACGGCTGGTGGCCGAAGAGGGTTTAGAGGGCCAAGCCTTTAAGCTTAAGCGCATCTGGTTAGACGATAGAGAGGTTGAAGGGGCCGAGGCTGGTCAGACGATTATCATTGCTACGAGCCGAGAGCTAAACCTTAGCCAGGGCGTGGTCTATAAAATTGGCTCGGCCGCCTCAGAGCGTCAATATCTGCGCTCTGAGAGCGTTGCCCGCTTAAACGACTTAGCTAAGAGCTTTAATCCACCCGAACCTAGTCCGCTTCCAGCATCTATTGCTCGCCATTTTGAAAGAGGCGCTCCGGCCGGAAAGGTTCAGCCCTTATGGTTTTGGCTCGATAACGTCGAAATTATCTCAGAATTAATCTCCTTTAATCCTAAAAAAATCATCCTCCCTATTAGCGTCGAAATCGCTAAAGAATTAAATCGCCAAAAAAAACGCCTCGGCTTTGTGCCACCCGTGGTCTGGAGCCTTCCGCCGCTTACCTTCGGTTCTACTCAAGATAAGCTCATCAAAGAGGTCTCTCAACTTTTTGAGGCTGGCTATAGAGACTTTATGCTCTCAAACATAGGTCAAATCACGTTGCTAAAGCGCTTAAAGCTCGATCTAAAACTTTGGGGCGACCACCATCTAGGTGCCTTTAACCACCTCCATGGTCAAAGCTTAGTGGCCTTAGGCCTTAGCGGGGTCACCTATAGCTTAGAAATCGATCAACAAACCCTTTCCAACCTCGTCCAAAGCCGCTCAAGCGGCGCGGTACTCTTTTACCTCTACGGTCGCCCGGCCCTATTTACTGCCAGATTTCGTCCGCCGTCGCTCAAGAGAGGCCCGATAGTAAGCGGGCATGGGGAGAAATTTTGGAGCGCCTCGGAAGGAGATTCTTTTATCCTTCAATCCGAACACCGGGTCTTTATCGTAGGGCTGCTTAAAGCTCCCAAACCCAACGGTTTTTCTGGGCTAATAGTCGATTTAAGGCGCGAGCCCAATCCCGTTGAAGCGGCTAGAAGGGTAAAAAAGGCCGTTAGCCAAAATAAAAGCGCCCCTGGGCTCTCGTTTAATTTTAAAAGAGGCCTTAAATAACCTACTCCCAAAACCCCACACAATCTTAGGATCTTGCCGCCATGTTTGGCAATTTTTTTAGCGCCAGCAATTTGTAAATCTCAACCTTTTTAGACCTAAGGCGAGAGCTTTACTCAAGAACGCAATAATTTTTGTAACCGTTCACAAACCTATCAGGAGGCCTACTACATTTAAAAATTTTGTAACAATTTAGGGGGTAAATTTGAATGGATATTACCAGTAAAAAGGATACCACTGTGTTCCAGTTTTACCACGAAAAAGTATACCACCCGTGATCAAAAAAAATTAAATTTACCAAATGGGCCCACAATCTTGCTCTAGGACTAAAAAATTTACTTTTAGCGAAAAAATAACTTAAATATCGTTTAGACTAAAGACAAGTTTCCCGTCATTACTTGGTCTCCTTTAACCATCTATGTTTTGACAAAATCATCCAGCATAAACACCTTTATAACCTACACAATCTAGCCCCTCCTAAGAGAGGACTTTACCCCCCCCAGCTCACGACATTTTGTTTCCTCCACTTCGGCTGGGGTTGCTAGCGGCTGAAACAGCAGTAGAAGTTGCCGGGCGAGGAGTTTCACCGCACTAAGCAAATGTATACCCATGACCGAAAACATTTACCGCGCCATAGCACTTCCCGCCTCCATCTGCCTATGAGGTAAAAGTTGAAACCGGAAAATCATTTCGGTGGTAAGTATACCTTTCCACGACGCACAATAAATATAATAATGATTACTTTATTTAAATCAATAAATTTTTAGCCAAGATCAAGTCATTCTTATTAGTTGGTGAGAAAACAAATTTTTGCCGCTTTGGCCCTGCCCTGGTTCCCAAATACTTGACTTTTTAACTAAATATCTTTATCATAAAATATACTTAAAAGATGCCTTTGATAAGTTCGAGGGCCTTATTTTGTCCTTACTCGCACCTCGTTGCCCTTAAGCTTAAATCTTGGGCCCCTCTGGCTTAGCCGCCTCAGCGTTCTAAACGGAATTTACTTTTTAGCCTCCCCATATAAAGAACGAGAAATTAAAATCTTAAAGTAGTTAGGGGGCCAGGCACTTACCTTAATTGTAACCGTTCACCAAGTCTTTTTTTCCCCACGTTGCGGCTGGTAGCGACTTTCGCGTTGTAATTAAGTTTTAGCATACCCTTAAGTTCTTAACATTAGTTCTTTTAACGTTTCTACTTAGCTCTCTGCTCCAACCATATATTTTAACTTTGATTAATGTTAAAATTACTAAGCT
>JAITQT010000144.1 GCA_031288745.1 Deltaproteobacteria bacterium | reverse complement strand
AAAAGCTGGACTGAAAATAAATCCATCCCTTTCAAGCTGATTCCTTACCCAGCTAAAGATGCGGCTCCTCCCCTGGCTGAGGCAGCCTAGGTTTCCAATTGCACAGTTGGAAAAAATTTGCCTTTAGCGAGGGTGGTTTAAGAGCGGCCTATAAGCCAGGCGAGAGCACGGAGATGTTTTGAGGCCGATTGGTGCCTAAGTTCGGAAGCTCAAAAACATTACACCATGTATCTTTAACTAGTCGAGGGAAACTCCATGGGCGTCACCAACACCAAGTTAAATCGTAACGAAGCGATAGGCGAGGTTAGCGCGGTCTATCGCCAAGGCAAGAACTCAACTCTCCTTCTATCTTACGAGGGCGCTTTCGGTTGCCAGCGCATGGTTCGGAACACTCATCTTTACCTAATAAATGGTGATTTATGAACGCGAACGAAGGTAATTCGTGCTTAGTAGAAAAACTGAACCACGAAAGGAAAAAATCTTTAAAACATCTCGGTTATTGATTTTAACTTCTAAAAAAGGTCCGTTAGAAATCTTTGATTTGTCTTCTCGCTTTTGGCTATGCGGGCAAGCGTTTTAAACAGCTCTCGTTTTTTTCTTTGGCGTGAAATTAGTACCCCTAAGCGTTATTTTGCGGGTGGTGCGACTTATGAACGCCGCGCCGCATTCAAGTTTACGCAGTTTATCGCGACGAGGATTGAATTCACGCTTCATGTTGAGCACTGAAAGTCCTCAGCCAGATTTTTTAGCGATGCTCTCTCAGAACGGGCAGCAACCGTCTATTACTTTCCCGTTTTAGGCGTCGGTAAATCAAAGTTGATCGAAGCGGAAAAAGTCACCTTTATCAGTCCTTAAATTTGTAAAAGAGCTTTATTACTAGATAATTTATTAGACTATTTTGCTTTTAAGAGGTTTTTGCGCTTCGAACAAAGTTGTGAAAAACACCATCATTAGGCTTAATGGCTGAAAGCATTGTATAGAGATGAGGCGACGCATCATCCCTATTGACTAAACCAGAGAGAAAATTAAGAGAATGGGATTTTCACCAATAAAATATGAAAGTTAGGAGCGTATCAGGTACTCTTAAAATTGAGAATTAATTTTTTTATATCAAAAAAAAATACCTAAATATAATAGACTTTAGAAACTAATTTATTTTATTTAATTGATGATAAGAATAAAAAAAATCATAACTTATCATTATAGTTAGTCAAACTTTGCAAAATTTAAAATAATTAATCTAAAAAAAAATTAAAATGAAACTAAACATTAAATTTATATATTTTGCAAATATAATTTTAGAGTAAGCCTTTTGATTTCTATTCATCAGTAAAGATTATTTATAGACTACTTTATAATTTTTTAATAAATAAATACGCTAATTTTTGCTAAATTTTTTGTTCGCCTAATATCCATCCTAGTTACGGTTACGAAATAAACTTCGAACAACCGCATGCCCCAAAAAATTTTTGGCCGTATAAATTAAATTAGCCAATTAAAGCCAATGTAGCTTAAATTTTATTCGCGCAAAGCTTTTTCATTCGGTAACTTTTCTAGATAATTGATAAATCTGGCACACGCTCTATTAAAAAATTAACTTGCTTTACCGAAAAAATTATGTTAAATTTTAAGTGAAAAAAAAATAATTTGATTATTAGCGTCAATCACTTTCTCAAAAGATACTCGCAGAAATTTTAGTTCGTTTTTTCACCCGCTAACTCTGGTAAGGGCATGGTAGCGCCAAACTCTTCTAGCTAAATGAATAGAAATCATACGGCTGCTGAAGTTCGAATAACTTAACTTTGAAAAGAGAGATTACTCTTTAATCGTTTGCCCAAACAGAAGTTTCAGGATTTCATTTTTGCGAAACACAAGATCTACCACAACCTCCAACCACAAGGGGGGAGGGTGGCAGAGAGATGAAAAAAGCAACTGTTTTCCTTGACGCTAAAAATTAATATTAGAACTTTAAAACGACAATTTAAACATATTTTATATTATAGCCTTATTTATTATTTATTTTACCTAGAGCATTATATAACATTATTTTTAATAATAGATCATAAATTAATAAATAAATACTACTATTAAATAAGATTAAATATATATAAATATTTTTATTTTAAAAAATTAGTATGTGTTTTTGATTTTTTTTATTTATATATTATGTAAATATAACGTAATGGTTGCATTTTTAATTTACCGGCTATTTTACTTTAATTTTGCCTTCTATTTTTTTTCATGCTTTTAGAGCATTCAAAATAATTTATTTACACTTGAACGCTTTAAGATATTTAAACGAGTAAATGTCTTTTTTCCTTGAGACTAAGACCAGTAGCTGGAGGATCTGCCATTTAGAGTAGCCGGTATACCGTCTATTTTTGAACATAATGGTATTAGAGCGAAGTGGAATCAAGAGAATGATAGGGAGTTTGCGGGTGGGCTATAAACTTCCGAGCCTTGATTAAGTATACGCTAACCTACAAATTGCATAGTGCAAGGAGACATCATGAAAACTATGTTCAACATCAACCAAAAAACATGGGCCATAGTGGGTCACTTATTGATTAGCCTATTTTTTTTCCTTATTAGCCTAGCGGTCTTAGTTTGGCCGGTGAGCGCAGTGGCCCAGAATGGGCCAGATGAAATTTCTATTTTAGGAGGAGGAGGTGGAGGAGGTGGTGCCGCAGCCATGGCCAGCGCTGACCAAACGGCTCAGGGCGGGGCTGGCGGCGGCGGTGAATTCAACTCCGGCGGTAGTGGCGGGATTGACTCTACTAGTGATGAATCTGGCAGCTCTAGCGGTGCCGGAGGAGGAGGCGGCGGCTTCCTGGTAAATGCAACAGTGGACGATTTAGCGGGAGGCTCTGCGAAGGGTACCGCAGCCAAGATCGAAGAAGACTTGCACTACTTTGGTATAGGAGGAGAAGACATTAAAAATATTATTAATGCTGATTATGACAGTATATCTCATGGTTATAAACCGACTGAAAATGGTTCTCCATCTTCTTTGGAAGATGGCGGAAGCGGCGGCAGAGGCGGTGATGCTGCATATTTAACTTACATCACCAATATTGACTCCATAAGGGTTATCGGTGGCAACGGAGGCTTTGGCGGCCTAGGATACAGTAAAGATGATGTTCATCTATTTGGCGGCGCAGGCGGTGAAGGCGGAGAAGCTTTTCTGCAGACAGGGAATGCTCTAACCGTCAACAGTAATGTATTAGTTCAAGGGGGCTCAGGCGGTAAGAATGGCGAAGGTTTATTTGGTGGCGATGGCGGTAAGGGTGGCGACGCCAGTTTTACATTCGGCTTACTAACGATATATGGCGATTTAGACATAATTTCCGGAAGAAAACTAGGCGATGATGATACCTACGCTAAGAGCGGGAAGGTGTCTTTTATTGGAGATCCATATGGAAATGAGTTAAGAGCGAAAAATATTAACTTTACTCAATTTGATGGCGATCTTTTTTTCACCGTAAAAAATTTACTTGTAGACGCGTTCGACACAACCATCAAATTTAACTCCGCTATTACGAGTACTAATATAGAGTCACAATATCCACCGGTCTATATAGAAACAGTCAAACTAGGTGATAATAATTTAACTATTGAGACTTCTATGATTGAGTTATTAGATCAATTAGCAACCATAAGAACGTTAGAACTAAAAGGTAGCGGAAGTTTTTTCGAAAACACAGGCCTAGTGCAGGTGTATTACTTTAAAATAAATGGAGGGAGGATAAATCAAAATAACTGGGGCAATCTTATAGGCGAAACTATTGACGAATTTAAAAAAAAATATACGCAAGAATATATAACCATTGGTCCGCTGGGGGCTTTTTTTGATATAGAGGAAAATACTGATAAGAAGCTGTCTGTTTCCCTATACGGAATAAATGGCTGCGAGGAATATGAAGAATGCGGTGGCTTGTTTAAAAACCGCAATGGCCAGCTGACTCTCTTAGGTTTTAACTTTTACCAAGGCCAGACACAGGTTGGTTCAGGTACATTGAAAATCAGTGGAGTTCTTGGGGCTAACGATCAGATTGATTTAGATAGTTTACCTGATTTTAATCATGGATTTGGTAATGGTTATAACTATAGAGGTAATATTTTTATTGGTCCCGGCGCTAGATTGGAGTTTTCTCAACAACTAGATGGTGAGCCAAAGAATCAACTCCTCTCCGGCTCTTTATCCGGTGAGGGTTCTTTGGTTAAGTCCAATAACTTTAATCTGTTGCTTTCCGGCTCGATTGAAGCGTTCACGGGCCCGATCATAGTTAAAGGCGGTAGCCTTATCATGCCCCATGGTGGAAAGATATCGAACTCACTAACACTGGAACATAATACGAAATTTTATGCGAGTGGAAATATTGAAATTAAAAAGTTAAACGTAGCTGGAAAATCAACTTTTGAAGGTAATCTAAATATAAAAGATGGAATTATGAATTTCTTTATTATTGACGGCTTAGAAATAGAAGGCCCTATGCTCGAAGTCAACGGTAGAGCCGATATCACAGATGCCGAAGTATACTTTGCCATAGAATCAACTGAAACAGTCCCTAAAGAGGGAGAATCAATATCCCTCATGAAGGTCAAAGGGGAGCTTACAGGAACACCAATCGAAAACCCTGACGAGCCAAGCGACGAGATTAAAGCGATGCTGCAAAGTGGCGTGTCTTTGCAATATGTTTTCGACATCAAGATCGAAGATAACCAACTGCTGGCCTATAGGAAGAGCACCCCCTCAGAAGAAACTAACGGAGGAAATGGAGAAGGGGGAGGAGGTTCAAACAATAATGGCCATGGTTCAACCACTCCTGGCCAAGGCTCAAATGATAATAACCAAGGCTTAACCGATAATGGTCAAGATTCAAACGATAATAGACAAGGTGCAAGCGATGCTGACCAAGGCTCAAACGACAATACCCAAGCTATCGCCGATGCGGGCGGAGCCTCAAACGGGTCGAGCAGCGGGGCTAAGCTTAATGTACAGACTAAGGCTCTGTCTGAAGGTTTTATCGCTGGTATAGGTCTTGTAAATATGGGCGCTGACCTTGTGGCCGGGCAGGGTATGGCCGAGGCTGTTTTAGCCGCCCACCGTGCTGGAGCTGATAAAGGAAAACTTAGAGGTGGGCTTGGCGCATTTGGCGCTTTATCAGGCGGTCGGTCAAGATATAACACTGGCTCCCATGTAGACATGAACGGTATTTCTTTGATGGTTGGGCTCTCTTGGGGGGCTGACCTCTCCCCGGGGCGTTTAACCCTAGGCGCATTCTTCGAATATGGTAACGGCACCTACGATACCTATAATTCTTTTGTTAGCGCAGCTTCCGTACACGGTAACGGCGACATACGTAACCTAGGCGGTGGGCTCTTAGCTCGCATGGACTTCGACAAAACTGGCCCTGGTCGTTTCTATGCCGATTTCAGCGCGAGAGCTGGAGGGGTCCGCAACCAATACGGTAATTCTGACCTTGTCGACTTATGGGGCCGTCAAGCGGCTTATGAAAGTTCTTCGGCCTATTATGGTTTCCATTTTGGCACGGGCTACCTATGGAATATTTCCGATACCGCTTCTTTAGACCTTTACGCCAAATATTTCGCGACGGTACAAAAAGGTGATTCAGTCATCCTAACCACCGGCGATCCGGTGACCTTTAACGACGCGACTTCTTCCCGCCTCCGTTTGGGTGCCCGTATAGGCTTTGCGGTTAACGATTATGTCAGGCCCTATATTGGCGCGGCCTGGGAGCGAGAATTTAATGGTGAGAGTC
>JAITQT010000124.1 GCA_031288745.1 Deltaproteobacteria bacterium | reverse complement strand
ATATTTTTATTGTTTTTGATTTTTTATATATCTTTTGTTTGTTTTTTATTTCTATCTCTCTCTCTCTATCTCTCTCTCTCTCTCTCTCTCTCTCTCTCTCTCTCTCTCTCTCTCTCTCTCTCTCTCTCTCTCTCTTAAATAAATACAAGAATTTTCAATATACTTATTTTAGCTGGGGCCAAGAATTATTTTTCTTTGCGCTCTTGCCTGAACTATCGTTCGCAACGTCTTATAAATTATCGAGACTCCTAAACCTCAACTCGATTTGTCCCCTTAGAGAGACAATCGTCCTCATTTTTTTTTGTCAACGAAAAAAAACTACTCCCTTCCTTGGAAACCCACCTTAAAATTTGTCTGGAAAAAATTGATCTTACCTTTTTAAATTTATCTCTACATTTTTATTAATAAATTAATTACGAAAGCATTGTTTTAGTCTTTGAGGACTTCCTTTATTTTAGTTCTCGCCATTCCGAACAAGTCTACGACCTTCGGTTAAGGTCTTATTGGTGCTTGATGTTTCTACTTACCAGCTCTAAAGAAGCTTGCGTTTGAGGCTGGTTTGAAATGGTTACTAGATCAAAATTAGGATAACATTTTAATTTAATAATAAATTTTAAGTATTTAATTGATGATTAATAATTAAATTTTCTAAAAAAAATAGTTATTTATATTATTAATTTATTATAGATATCAATAACTAACTAAATAAACTCAACTAGAAAAACAAAAAAACTATTTGCCTTTAAACTCGCTCAATGCTCCAGATATACCTGCCACGGCCACCACCGCTGGGCATTGGACGATGATAAATTAGCATTCCATGCTAAATCAACATATTTTTTATATCTTATTTAATCTTAATTAAATTTAATGCTATATTTTTTATTATAATATTGTAATTTTTAGCATAAAAACCACTAAATACTAGCTTTTAGCTCAAATCAAGGACACTTGCAACTGACTCTCCCATTCTCGCGGCCTCTCAAATTGATACCAGGGTTTTCATTGGTCGGGCTAGGCCCTAACCCACATGTAGTGTATGAAAAAAACAACAATAGTAAATTTTTTCCAAAAAGATTTCTTGTGGATATTTCCATTTCTTTCTCTTTGTCTTATGACCTTATCGCTTTATAAGGATACGCCTACATATCCGCCTTTGACAGGGCGAACGATTACGGATGCCGAAGGTAGAAAAGTAGTTATTCCGGAAAATTTTAAGGGCATCATTCCTATCATGAACTTTCATTTGTCTGTCTTTTTAGAAAAAACGCACTCCCCAGAGTTTCTAGCCAAAGCCGGTAGCCCAAAAAGTCGCCATGATTATATTTTTTCTCCCTGGCGTCGGGATCTAATGGACTGGGTTTTCCCGATGGTACTTCGCGATGATAGCTTATGGGATTTTCCAAGCGATTTAGAATCTATTTTAGCATATGATCAAGAAGGATATATTTATTTAGCTAATTTCTTTTATTTAGGTCAAATTCGTCACGATGATATACATACGCGCTTAGGATTAAATACTATTTCATATTATCCCAGATCAACCTATCCGCGAAGGCCAACATCTGAGGAAATAGAAGAGTCTACTCAAATCATGGCCACTGTCCTAAACGACCTCATTGGACAAAAAGATATGGCCGAAGTTTATATGGCAGATTACTGGAAGGATTTAGACGATCTGGCTTTTGAGCTTGATCTAAAAAGCCTTGAAAGCCATCCCAGAGTTCTGCACGTGTTCAGTTCCGCCACTGATTGGACCTACGTTTCGTTTTCTGGAAATCACAACGAACGTTTAGGCCTAAACGATTCATCAAAAGGCCGGAGGGCGTTGGGCCGAGAACAGGACGCAGAACGCATATTATTCATTGATCCCGATATTATTTTTACCAACGATGCCATAAAGTTTATTAAAGATCCTCGCTGGCAAGGCTTAAAGGCCGTAAAGGAACAAACGGTCTATTCAGGCCCAAGGTTTAATCCATGGGAAAATGATTCAAATTTCTATCCTCTAAGCTTACGTTATACAGCCGAAGCCGTTTATCCAGAACGAATGGCCCCTAAATTGAGAAACATGCTTAGAGAAAAGTTTGAAAAAAATTACGGATACCTGCTTAAAAACTATGAAATTGACTATATCCTAAACCTCAAAGACATGAGCCACTCTCCATTTCTTATCAAAAGATTCGGCCATATCGACGATTCTAATATCAATGAGCCCATAATGAGTAACTCAGATGCTCGTAACTAATAGTAAAGCAAAAATCTTTCGGCACATTTTTGGCTGCCTCTACCAATGTTTCTAAAAAAATATATAGCCTATACACTCCAGTATAGCCAACGAAGACAGTGGCTCGTTGCTCTTATTTTGACCTTCGTGCTTTTGGCTACGATCGTTTTATCAATCTGTATTGGCCCTTACCCTATGTCTATCTGGAAGGCCGGATCAATCCTAGCTAATTTGTCATTGCCGTGGTCTTTGCCGGTAGATTTACCTTGGCCTATAAGAGAACTCACAGTAATTCAGGTAATTCGATTGCCTAGGGTGCTTCTAGCCACCTTGGTCGGCCTCGGTTTAGGGATGAGTGGCGCAGCTCTCCAAGGATTAATGCGTAACCCTTTAGTGGGGCCCGATTTAGTTGGAGTCTCCTCGGGCTCGGCCATGGGAGGGGTTTTAGCTATTATGCTCGATTGGCCGCCGCTAGCCGTTGTCTTTCTGGCCTTTGTAGGGGGGTTACTATCATTAGGGGCCACTTTTCGTTTGGCCCAGCTGGCTAAAAGTAGCGACGGTATTGGCTTAATCTTAGCCGGTATATTCGTTGGAGGCTTTTGTCTATCCTGCGTGGGGTTAGGGTTCTTTTTGGCCAATGACGCCCAATTAAACGCCATAACATTTTGGCTTTTGGGAACTATGACTAAAGCGACCCAAGCCACTGTTTGGTTGGTGGCCATACCAACCTTGGGCGGGGGAGCGATATTAATGCTTTTGCGATGGCGGCTTAACCTTCTTTCCCTCGGCAATGACGACGCCTTCGCCATAGGAGTTAAGGTTAGCTCGTTGCGCTTTGCAATCATAGTCGTCGTTTCTCTAATAGTTGCCGCCCAAGTCTCGGTTGCCGGGATCATTGGCTGGGTAGGTTTAGTCGTTCCCCATTGGGCCAGAATGTTGGTTGGGCCCGATCATAGAAAGATGTTTCCTGCCTCGGCTCTTTTAGGAGCTCTCTTTGTTCTTTTTGTCGACAATTTTACCAGAGTAGTGCTGCGCTCAGACGTGCCAACAGGGGTACTGACCACAATCATCGGGACGCCTTTTATATGCTTTATGTTCTGGAAAAAACAAACTAAGGGGTGGGTCGGTGACTGAGCTTTCAAAAAAATTTGCTCAAAGGATAAATAATTTCACCTCTCAAATTCGTCTGCGGCTCAGTCAAAGTCAGTGGACTAACCCCGGTCCCTTGGCCGTGATTCTATTTTTATGCGTCCTAGCTAGCTTATTTTATGGAAGTTATCCGGTGACCGCGAGCCGGACCTTGGGTATTTTAATAAACTTATTGCTACCTTCGGGCTGGCTTGATTCGTCGGCCTTAGATTTAAAAGAAATCGCGGTGATTACCATTATAAGGCCGCCAAGAATATTAGTAGCCGTTTTTTCCGGCGTAGCTTTAGGCATGTCGGGAACAGCTCTTCAAGGAATGATGCGTAATCCTTTGGTGGGACCGGATTTAGTGGGGGTTTCTTCAGGGGCGGCCTTCGGCAGTGTTTTAGGGTTCTGGTTGGGCCTATTTGAAAAGCCAGTCATCATTTTGGCCATGGCCTCAATTGGCGGTTGTTGCGCCCTTCTTTTGACCATGGCTTTGGCCAAAATGGTAGGCGGTAAAAGCGACGGCCTACCTTTGATATTGGCCGGTTTTTTTGTAGGGGCTTTTTTTCTAGCCTGCGTAGGTCTCCTTCTCTACGTTAATAACCCTTTCTATCCAAGAGGACAAAGGACTTACAACATTATTTATTGGCTGTTGGGTATGTTTCGGGGGGCAGACTCGGCCAAAGCTTTAGTTGTAACCCTGACCACGCTCATTGGGGGGGTAGTCTTAATGGGCCTCCGTTGGAGGATAAACTTACTATCTTTGGGCGATTTGGATGCCAAATCATTAGGGATTGACGTTAGCTGGCTGCGCTGGCTTTTAATTATCACCGTCTCTTTTATGGTTGCCGGTCAAGTCTCGGTCAGCGGAGTGGTAGCTTGGGTCGGACTGATTATTCCTCATTGCGCTCGTATGTTAGTCGGCCCTGACCATCGCCGTTTAATGCCCACTTCGGCCTTGCTAGGAGGCCTTTTTGTCCTAGGCTTAGATAATTTCACCAGAACGGTTATCAAGGGTGAAATCCCCGTTGGAGTCCTTTCGGGGTTCATCGGAACCCCTCTAATATGCTTTCTTTTTTGGAAAACTAAGACTAAAGGTTGGAACGAATCATGAATTTGGGTGACTTTTCTTTCGGCAATCTTGGTCACGCCTATCTGCCGGATAAATGGATTTTTCGTAACTATGGGGGGGAAGTCTCTAGAGGGCAAATATTGTCGTTATTAGGTCCAAACGGTAGTGGGAAAACTACCCTTTTGAAAATATTATTGGGAGCTTTAAAACCCACCGAAGGCACAGTTAAAGTCAATGGGCAGGTAGCCTTCGTCCCTCAGCTGTTTCAGGTAGCTTTTGATTATACGGCCTTAGATATGGTTTTAATGGGGCGAGCCAAAAATATTGGACTTTTTTCACAACCCACCAAAGAAGACGAAGAGGCCTCCTTAAGGGCTCTTGAGCAGGTTGGCCTAGCTGAAATGGCCCATCGGCCTTTCCATGAAATGTCAGGGGGACAGAGGCAGCTTATTATTTTTGCTAGGGCCTTGGTGGCCGAAGCAGATATTTTGATTCTCGACGAGCCAACCTCGGCCTTGGATTTAAAAAATCAAAACGCCATTTTGGAATGGATAGATCGTTTAGCCAGGCAAAAAAATTTGACGGTTATTTTTTCAACTCACCATCCTCACCATGCCTACGCCGTAGCCGATAGGGCTCTTTTAATGTTGGGCGAAAGTAATTACGCGGCCGGGGCGGTGAATGACGTTTTAACCGAAAGCAATCTATCAAAACTATACGAACTACCCTTTAGGCGAGTTTGTTATGAATATAAATCACAATCCGTTGAAACATTAATCCCGGTTTTACGACCAACAAAAACAGCTTTGGCGAGCGCCGAGAGTTATTGATTTGGGTGACTCTAGTTTTATAGGCTCGGCGTCGTTTCTTATTCCTAAATACTACATAAATTTGTCAAGGAGAAATTGAACAATGTTACAGGGAAAAATAAATTTAATTTTACTTACTTTAATTCCGTTGTGGCTGGCCTTTGGCCCATTGGGCGCGGCAAAGTCTCTAGCCGCCGATAATGAAGAAACCGTGGAACTTAATCCTTTGCATGTCAGCGACTCAAAAGCGAAAGATGGCAGCGCCGCGGTGGGATATGCGGTGGATAGCACTGAGCAAATGGGGCCATGGGGAGAGTTACCTTTACAAGACACTCCATATTCCGTAACCGTCGTGCCCAGCGAACTCATTGAAAACACCGGAACCCAGAATTATTCACAGGTCTTAAGCAGAATTCCGCAAGTTCAATCAATGGGTCGACAAGATATCGGCGGGTATCAAAATTTCTTACCCATGATTCGAGGATTGGGGGCCTCCCTTTTGATTGATGGTATGCCGACAAATAAGAGTGGCAGTCAAGCACACATGTCTGACATATATGGTGATCCCATTGGCTCGCTGGAGGAATTTGAAAGAGTGGAAGCTATCTCCGGATTTTCCGGGTTTTTAAATGGAGGGGCCATGGCTGGCGGGGCCGGCGATGGTATCGCTGGTGGATCCATTAATTTTATATTAAAGAGGCCGACTAAAGAATTTTACAATCGTTTTACGATTGGTAATTACGGCGGCGAGCAATTTTACCTTAAAGGAGACCTGGGCGGGCCGATAATGGACGGAAAATTTGGTTATCGAGTTAATTTTTGGGGTTCCGACGGTAATACGGTTTATGAGGGCATGAGAGCGCGAAGCAAAGGAGCAAGTTTAGCTTTTGATTGGAATATTACCAATGATTTACTTTTTCAGGTTGATTACACTAAAAAATTATTACACCATAGCGGCAATAAAGGCGGTATAGATGGTTTTAATCGCAATACAGCCGGAGATTTGAGCCATATTGAAGATTTTGGCATACCCAACGACGTGGCCTGGGGCCAGAAATGGTCTTATTCGGATTCAGATATTGAAAGATATGGCGCTAACCTAACCTGGAAACTTTTTGACGATAATATTATTGTCCGAGCCGCCTATAAGCGTCAAATTACGAAGACTGAGTGGGATATTGGATTTACTAATTTTCATTATAATACTAAAGTTGCCGGAAATATTATGGAAGGAATAATGAAACATGAGTGGGATATAGATGGTGGTCACTTATTTATTGACTCTAAATTTAACACCTCAATTTTAGAACATAAATTAACAGTAGGATATCAGGCCACTTTTGAAAAATTTTCTCAGCCCATTCCTACCTCTCTGTTTTATTACGATTTTTCTCCTACTTGGGATGACCCTTGGGTTGAGCAGCCCGATCACAGTCTACCTCAAAGATGGCCTTCCCTAGGACTTCATCACTTTACCGGCGACTGGTTTGTTCGCCAGAGGACTTCTCATAAAGATTTTATAATCGGCGACCAAATTAAAATTGGCGAAAAATTTATAGCCTTGCTTGGGGCCAATTTTACCACGATTAGTCAAAAAGCCTATAAAGATCAAGGTGCAGCTAGTTCAATCGCCGATATTGGAAGTCCAGAAATCAACTCCGTGACGGGACTCCCTCAATTTTACAAAAAATCAGCATGGACACCAAACTATTCGCTTATTTTTAAGCCAATTGAAAATATTAGCATCTATGGAACTTATATTGAGGCTTTGAGAAGAGGCGGATTCGTTGGCGCTACGGCCTCACTTACGGATCCGGCTGGCATTTATCATCAAGATCTTCCGTCTCGTAACGCCGGAGAGACTTTAGAACCTCAAATAAGCAAACAATACGAATTAGGCGTTAACTCTCTAATTAACGACTCTCTTCGTCTCAACCTCGCCATTTTCAGGATTATTAAAGCCAACCAACTTACCACCTATCACGAGCCTGACCCTCAGTATCCAAACGGGTCGGCCTCCACGGCCATAGACGGAAAAGACATCCATAAAGGAATTGAACTGACTGTAACTGGGAAAATATTCGACCGCCTTACAGCCGTTGGCGGGATTACCTATTTAAAAGCGAAAGTTAAAAATTTAGCCGATACTCCTGCAAACAAGCTCTTAGAGGGCCGGCCTAAAACCGGTATTCCCGACTGGACCGCCAAATTATACTTAGAATACGAACTTCCATTTATCGACCGCTTTTATTTGGTCGGCGCGGCTTACTATTTGGGAAAAAAACATAATGGGAATATGGCCACTAACGATTGGTTTACCCCTAGCTTTACCTTTTTTGACGCAGGCCTAAGATTTGAGACTCAAATCAAAGGCGTGGACACTACTTTTAATCTTTACGCTTCCAATGTGACTAACAAGTATTACTGGGACGGAGGCCTAGGCGATCCTAGGACCGTAACTTTTTCAATCTCCTTTGAGTTTTAATTTTTTACTTTAACAACCTACCCTTCTCATTTTTTGAGTAGGGTGGGTTAATTATTTTATTTACAAGTCGGGTAGAGTATTGGCTCGTTAGCTTTAGCCCCTTTCCAGGCCCCCCATAAAATCGGGCCTGCGAAATTACCGCACCCTGGCTTTAATCCAGACCTTCGACTAACCGCCCATGAGGACAGTCTCTGATTGAGGGTTAAATAAACAAGGTGACACTCCTTATCTCCTCAGTTCATTTAATTCTGACCTTACACAGTCAATTATAGTCATTTCCGCATTCTACGGACTAATCTTAGAAAACATTATAGGCATAGCCACTTATTCAATCCTTTTCCTACTTTCATTATGTGTTCCGGGTTAAGGGCCATCCCTTAACCGTGATTAGCGCTTTCCTAGGTCCTACGACCCTATCCGAGTCCAGCAGAGGCCTAAACTATCAGTTACCACACAACGATTTTTCGTTTGACTAAAAACACAACCTTTGCCGCTCTCCTGGGTGGGCACACTCGCACCAGGTGTACAGGCCCTCACCATTACCCCGGTAAGCCCCGACCAGCTTTATATTTTGATATCACGTTTTACAATCCGGTAAAGTTTTAACTTTATTTTTGCCTATCTGACGACGGCCTTCCCCAATATATAGTTGGATTGGCTTCCACAATTTCTATTTCGAGACCCCTTGGCGTTCACTCACGTTATAACCTACTTACCTGCGGCCCTCCTGGAAGAGGAATTTACCTCCTATACTCACAACATTTCATTACCTCCATATAGTATGGAATAGCTACCAGCTTAAGTAGCAAAAAAGTTACCAGGTTAAAAGTTTCACCTCCCTAAACGATTACACCTTTCCTAAGGTGCACTATATAATTTTAATTTAATTAGGATACGGCCATGTCAGCAGATGATATTTTTTCCCCCCGGCCGGAAGTTTTTGAAAAAAGATCCTTAAAAGGTTCATTAGTTGCTACTATCATCCTTCACCTTTTAATATTGTCTTTGATGATTATGAGTAAGCCGGTAGAAACCTCGACCAATTCCATGCCGTCAATCGTGGCTGACTTTATCTATTATGACCCGGAAGGCGGCTCCGGCGGCGCTAGCGATAATGACTTAATCATGGAAGAGACTTTGTTGCCATCCCAGGCCGAAATTTTGCCACAAGAAGAAATAGTTAAGGAGCCAGAGCCAGAACCGGAAATCGAAGAAACTACGGCGCTCATAGAAAGCGTTTCGCCAAAGGCGGCTACTGAGCCCAAGAAACCACCATTGAAGGCCAAAAAAAATAAGGAAAAATCTAATAAACCGCCTCAAACGGCCCAGAACTATAGGGCCGGCTCGGCTAATGCCCTCGGAGATTCACCAACCGCCGGGGGAAATAGCGGTTCGGGACGAGGCGGCGTCGGCGGCGGCAGCGGTCGAGGCAACCCTAACTTATTGAACGCTTATATTTCTCAAATTCAGCGAAAGCTTAATCGCTACAAAAAATATCCTCCTGAGGCCAAATCGCAGGGTCTAGGAGGTCAAGTCAAAGTCAATTTCTCTGTCAATCGGCAAGGGCAAGTTATTGCCTCAAGATTGGTCTCAAGTTCCGGGAACCGGGCTTTAGATAACGAGGTTCTGGCCCTGTTAAAACGGATTTCTCCGGTGCCGGCCATTCCGGCTGGATTAAACAGCGATAGATTAAATTTGACGATTCCAGTCGTCTTTTCTTTACACTAAGTATTGTTAAACTTAAAATATCTTTAGAAATTCTTTAAGGTATTTGTATCAATAATTTCTTACCATTTTTTTGATTAATCATTTAAACCGCCTTTATTGGCGGTCGTGGAGAATAAAATGGCCTTAGCTTTAATTGCCCAGGCACAACAATCGTTAGATGTAACGCCACAACCCTTAACTGGCTCAGATCAGCAAACAGTTCAAAGCCAATCAGGCGAGCTGGAAAAATCAGCCCTTCCATCATCGGCGGATGAGGCTAAGACTACACTAGGAGGCAACGTAGGCGGGCCCACTAACCCGGGGCAGGTTTCCTCCGACGGAGCAGCTACTTCCCCGCCAGATGCGAACTTAACTGCGCCAGACCCGGCCCCCGCTAATTTAGCCCCAACCCAAGGTCAGGAGCTAATTTCCAATAAGTCTTCTGATTTAAACTCTCCTTTTACCCAAGGGCCTCCCGAATCCTCAACCCCGCAAGGGACTTTCGAATCCTCATCTTCCCAAGCGCCTTCTGGGTTATCAAATTCTATTATTAAAGAGCAAAGTAGCTCAACTAATCTTAATACAACCACCTCTAGTGGAGAGCCGGATCATTTTCCAGCTTTGGCGGCCCCCGCTCCTCACGAGCCGGCGGTCGGGGGCGGTCAACCTCTAGCCGCTTCAGTAGGAATAGTTTCGCCGCCTCAGGAAGAAATGTCGATTAAGAACATGTTCTTAGATGCCGACCCTGTTGTGCAGGGAGTAATGGTGATTCTTCTTTTGGCTTCCATGGCGACCTGGATGGTTATTTTTGAGAAAATATTCGTTTTAATCCGGGCTCTTAAGGTCATGAACCGTTTTAAAAAAGTAGCCATTGACCTAAAAAGCGAAATCAATATTGATGAGTTTCCTCCGATGACCAGCTCAATTGTCAAAAGTGGCTTGGCCGAAAGCCGAGATTCAGTGGGTCGGGAGAGCCGGGCCGATTTTCGGGAACGGATGGAAAAAGCCATGAAGACGGTGCTGATGACCATCATGCGCCGCTTAAGCCACAGGTCTTTGGTTTTAGCCACCATTGGCTCGGTCAGCCCTTTTGTTGGGTTATTCGGGACGGTTTGGGGCATAATGGATAGCTTCATTGGCATAGCCTCTTCTGGAGAAACAACTCTGGCCGTAGTGGCCCCCGGTATAGCCGAAGCCCTGTTCGCTACGGCCATGGGCTTGGTGGCGGCTATCCCGGCTGTTATAGGCTATAACAAAGTCACCAGTTCTATTAAGGAAATTGCCCTTGAAGGAATGATTGCCGTAAGTTTAGTGGGTAACCATCTGGCCCGTCTTCAATATGGGCGCATGGAAGAAAGAAAATATCAGGAGCTTAATAATGGATAATGACTTTCTTTTGGAGACCGATGATTTGTCGCCGATGTCGGATATCAACGTTACCCCCTTTATTGATATTATGCTGGTACTATTAATAATTTTTATGGTTACCGCCCCTTTGATGTTTGGCGGAGTTCAGGTTAACCTGCCTAAAAGCGTTGGCGAGTCTATACCCAAGCTAGAAAATCCAGTCATTGTTAGTTTAGACGCCCATCGCCGAATTTATGTCGACAAAGAAGATATTACAGATATAAACCGCCACGCCTATTTCCAGGGCCTGGCTAAACTCTCAACCAGCGGGGAGGTTCACGTGCGAGTTGATATTGAGGTCAAGTATGGGGAAATGATGGCCTTAATGACCGAGCTGGGGCAAGCAGGATTTGCCAGAGTTTCTCTGGTAACCGACCTCAAACCCTCCTCTCCTTCTACAGCCGAATCCACGCAGAACTCGAGCTTGGTTCAGAGGGTTGAGGCGACTTCCCGTTAAGAAATAATAGACAAAATAAAATAAGCTTAGATAGGATTACCAGGTCATGAAGAAAAAAAAGAGGCTATTTCTATTCCTACTTCTTTGCTCCGCAGGGTTAATCATTTGGCGACAATGGCTCAAAAATTCGGAAGATGGTATTTACCTAACTCAGCCAGTTATTAACAGTCAACTGCGTCTGACGGTCAGCGCCACTGGAACTTTAAAACCGATCCGCCTGGTTAATGTCGGGTCTCAGGTTTCTGGGACAATAAGGGAACTTCTAGTTGATTATAATGATCATGTTAAAGCCGGTCAATTGATGATGGTTTTAGACGATCATCTCTTCCAAGCCAAAGTTAACGCCTCAGCGGCTAACGTCAAAATCGCTCAAGCTCAACGCGACTTGGCCAAAATCAAATACTATAGGTTACTTAAGTTGAGGCAAGCTGAGGCTACGCCCCAGGAAGAACTCGATATCGCCCAGGCCAACCTTGAGATCGCCCAAGCCGAACATGAGCGACAAAAGGCGGCCTTGTTTCAGGATCAGTATAACCTTAACAGAACCAAAATAGTTTCGCCCATTGACGGCGTTATTATAAATCGGGCCGTTGATATTGGTCAGACAGTGGCCTCCAGTTTTCAGACTCCAAATTTATTCGACATAGCCGAGGACATGTCGAACATGCAAATCAACGCTAAATTTGTCGAGGCCGATATCGGCCGCTTAAAACCAGGCTTAAAGGCTACCTTTACCGTTGACGCCTTCCCTGGCCAGACCTTCAAAGGAGAACTACTACAGATACGCTTAAACCCCACCGTTACTTCTAATGTAGTCACCTATGACGTGGTGTTGAACGTGGCCAACCCAGAAGGGATCCTTTTACCGGGCATGACGGCTTATGTGGATATCGAGCTTTATCGAGAGGACAATGTAGTTCTGGTCCCCAATATAGCCCTAAACTATCGGCCTTATGGGACGGAGCAGATAACCACGACCTCCTCCTATTCTGGCTCAAACTACATCATTTACAATGGCGGTATTATTCCTTATCAAGAGCAAGTCGCCTCTAATGATAACCTTGTCAGGGGAATCGTCTATGTTCTAGATCAAGCCGGACAGCCCAGAGAGGTTCAACCGCTCCTGGGGGCCACAGATTTACGTTTTACAGTGGTTAAATCATCTAATCTTTTGGCCGGGGAGCTGGTAATTATTGGGGAAAAGACTCAAGATGGTAGCGAGAAATCCCCCTTCTCTTCACTCAAACTTCTGACAAGAAAAATTTAAGCCCTTTGAGGTTCTTTCTAAATTTTTATTCATTTCATTGATAAATTTTTTTTCAAAAAGTATAGCTTTGCATTTTCATCGAAGTTTTTCGGGGCTTTTTGGTGATTTTTGAAATCGCTCCCGAAGATCGCCAAGCTCCCAAAAAATAAGGTCGGCTAGAGCAATTAAGATACTTTAGCCGCCCTTTTTTATTGTGAGCCAATGGCTCAACAAGAGAACTAACCCCAAAAAATCAAGATTGGCCATTTTAAGGTGATTAATGGGAAGAAAATTTAACCTTCCCGTGATCGGCCATAAACTTCGCCAAACCATCGTCGGTTAAGGGATGAGAAGCCAATCTTTTTATGACTGAAAAGGGAATGGTGCAGATATCTGCCCCAATGAGAGCGGCCCGGGCCACGTGCTGAGGGTGCCTAACGCTAGCTACGATTATTTCGGTTATAAATTCGTAGTTATCGTAAATGCCAAGAATTTCTTCGACCACATTTAAGCCGTCGACGCCTATATCGTCTAAGCGACCCACGAAAGGGCTAACATAGCTCGCCCCGGCCTTAGCCGCCAACAAGGCCTGGATAGAGGTAAAGACTAAAGTGACGTTAACCTTAATCCCATCTCCAGATAAGATACTGCAGGCTTGCAAACCACTCATGGTCATGGGTATTTTTACCACTACGTTGGAGGCAATGGCCGCCAACTGGCGGGCCTCTTTAATCATCGGCTCGGTCTCGCAGGCCAGCACTTCCGCGCTAACCGGACCAGGCGTTAATTCGCAAATAGCTTTAATGCGCTTATTTTGATCGCTAAGGCCTTCCTTAGCTATCAGGCTTGGGTTGGTGGTTACCCCGTCAAGAAAACCGTAACTGGCAGCTTCCTTAATTTCTTCTAAATTAGCGGTATCTATAAAAAATTTCATTTCATCCTCAATAGCTATGCCCTAGATTTTGGCTAGGAGATTATACGGCCTACTTATAGGTCGATAAGGCCATGATAAGAGCTTTAAT
>JAITQT010000047.1 GCA_031288745.1 Deltaproteobacteria bacterium | reverse complement strand
AAAGTTAAAATATATGGTTGGAGCAGAGAGCTAAGTAGAAACGTTAAAAGAACTAATGTTAAGAACTTAAGGGTATGCTAAAACTTAATTACAACTCGAAAGTCGCTACCAGCCGCAACTTGGGGAAAAAAGACTTGGTGAACGGTTAAGGTGATTCTAACTTTTAAGGCAACGCGCACAGCCTCTACGCCGCGACCATTTCGCAACTCGCTCTCAGCCTTAGCTAACATTCTATCAGGATTCAATGAAAACCCTCACTTTTAGGGAGATTACTCGCTAGAATAATTTATCTCTATTAAAAGCTAATTTTATTTAAAGACAAATTTTTAAGTATATAAAACCTAATAATTAAGCCCCTCTTGGTTAGGAGGCCTAAAATCCAACAATCGCCAGCCCGGATCATAGCCAGAGGAGTCGTTATCGTAGACGACTAATACGTCCATGACCGGACCGATTTCGCAAAGCCTTTCAGATAGATTAAAACCGTAAACGTTTTGACGATTAAGGCCATCTGAAAGGCGCAAGTTCAAACGCCCACCCCTTGAGCAGACGGCGTCTAAGACCTTAACTTTTCTTAACACAGCCACGGGGGCCGGATTACCTTGACCAAATGGTTCTAATTCGGAAAAGGACTTAAAAAGGACCTCTAACTCTGGTAAGGCCACTTCCAAGTCGATTAAGATCTCACTCTCGCAATCTTCCAAAGGCTGCTCGGCCGCAGCCGATTCGAAGGCCTCCTTAAAGGCCTCTAAATCGTCCTGATTAACTCTAAGGCCAGCCGCCTGGGAGTGGCCGCCCATGGCTTGGCAATAACCTCTTATAAGGGAAAGGGCGGCGAATAGATCAAAGCCTCCGGCAGTTCGCCCACTACCAACGCAAAAACCATCTTCTAGGCAAAACATGATGGTCGGTTTACCGCTTTTTTCTGCTACCTTCGAGGCGGCTAGGCCCAACAAGCCCTTGGGCCAGCCCTCAGCGGCCAGCACCACAGTGCGGCTCTCTTTTCTAATCTCACCCTCTAAAAGTTCGAAAGCCTCTTCAACTAAAATCCTTTGGGATTCGTAGCGTTGGCGATTGATACTATCCAAATGCTTGGCCAGTTCCTCGGCCTGACGCGGATCTTGGGTAGTTAAAATTGAAAGGGCAGGGTAGGCGCTGCCTAACCTTCCGGCGGCATTTAGCCTTGGAGCTAGCTTAAAGCCCACGTCGCGCACCGAGACGCGCTCTTGATTTTCTAGTTTGGCCACCCGCCTAAGAGCCGTTAGCCCCGGCCAATCGGAAGCCAGTAAGAATTTAAGCCCGTGCTGAACCATAGTCCGGTTAGGCCCAATTAAGGGGGCTAGATCGGCTATGGTGCCTAAGGCTACTAAAGAAAGGTGATCGACCATACTAGGGGCTTGGCTAACTAGACCTCGGCTTAAGCACGCATTACGCACCGCCCAGGCCAACATAAAGGCGACCCCTACCCCGGCCAAGGGAGCCGACTCCCAACCTCCGCCTAGATGGGGGTTAATGATAGCCGCAGCCTCGGGTAAATCGGGCGGCAATTGATGGTGATCGGTTATTATTACCGGCAGATTCAGTTTTTGGGCCTCCATGACGGCCTCGACATCAGAGACACCACTATCGACGGTAATAATTAAGCCCGCCCCGGTTTGATAAATTTCCCTAACGGCTGTTTTAGATAAACCGTAGCCCTCCTCGAGGCGATTGGGGATACGGGCGGTCACGTTAAAACCTAAGCCTCCTAAAACACGCTGCAATAAGGCCGTGGCCGTTAGCCCGTCAGCGTCGTAATCTCCGCTGACCACAATGATGGCCCCCTTAGCCCGAGCCTCTAATAAAAACTCAACCGCCTTCTCCATGCCAGGCATCGTAGCGGGGGGGGGCATAGATTTAAGATCACTGTCGATAAAGGCCCTTACTTGGGCTGGATCCTCAAAACCACGGCCGACAAGGAACTGCCCGAACTTAATGGGTTTTTCCAAGGCTAAGGCTAAATCCCTACCTAACTCTATATTGCTATAGCGAACATTCCACAACATCTTTTAGCCTAACCCAGAGCCAAAGCCGTCGAGTCTAAGGCCCGAATCTGATCGCGCAACTTAGCCGCCTTCTCAAAATCCAACTCGTCGGCGGCCGATTTCATCTCTTTTTTCAAAGTCTTCAAAAGCATAGGGATGTCAGAGAGTTCAATAGCCCCTCCGCTCGAGCTAACCGGGATTTTCGGCGCGGTGCGCCAATCGGCCTCCCAAATCGCTCCCCCTGGGCCCTCTATATTTTTCCTGACTGTGGCCGGGGTTATGCCGTGGAGGCGATTAAATTCCAATTGCTTGCTTCTCCTTCTCTCGGTTTCTTCCTTAGCCGCAGCCATGGCTGCGGTGACGCGGTCAGCGTAGAGGACCACTAAGCCGTCTAGATTGCGGGCAGCCCGGCCACAGGTCTGAATTAACGAACGAGCCGAGCGCAGAAAACCTTCCTTATCCGCGTCTAGTATGGCCACTAACGATACTTCCGGTAAATCAAGGCCCTCGCGCAATAAATTAATGCCGATTAAGACGTCAAAGACTCCTAGACGCAAATCTCTTAAGAGCTCGACGCGCTCTATAGTTTTAATGTCGCTATGAAGATAACGACACTTTAGGCCTCTATCGTTTAAATACTCCGTCAGGTCCTCACTCATGCGCTTAGTTAAAGTAGTCACTAAGACCCTCTGACCAACAGCCACTCTCTTATTTACCTCGTTAAGCAGATCGTCCACCTGACCTTTAGCCGGCCGAAAAATCATGGGCGGATCGGCTAGGCCCGTGGGCCTTATAATTTGCTCAATAACCAGGTCGCCGGCCAACTCTAGTTCATAATCAGCCGGAGTAGCCGAAACGTATATGGCCTGATGGAGCCGTCCGTTAAATTCCTCAAATGTCAGCGGACGATTATCTAGAGCCGAAGGCAATCTAAAGCCGTATTCCACTAATGTTGTCTTGCGGCTGCGATCGCCGTGCCACATAGCCCGTACCTGAGGTATAGCTATGTGACTTTCGTCAACAATTAATAAAAAGCTCTCAGGAAAATAGTCTAAAAGAGTGGGGGGCGGTTGACCAGGTGCGCGGCCAGTTAAGTGCCGAGAATAGTTTTCAATGCCGTGACACCAGCCCAATTCTTTAAGCATCTCCAAATCGAAAGTCGAGCGCTGATTGAGGCGCTGGGCTTCTAAGATTTTTTCCTGGGCGTAGAGTTCCTCTAACCTCTGAGTCAACTCTACCCTAATATCGTTCATAGCCCGATTTAAGTTTTGGCGGGTACTAACGTAGTGGCTACCGGGATAGATAAAGGCCTCGTTTTGAGTTTTTTTGACCTCGCGAGTCAAGGGATCAACTATAGCTAAACGCTCGACCATATCCCCGAAAAATTCTACTCTTACGGCCTCTGATTCCTCATAAGCAGGAAAGATCTCCAAGGCGTCGCCTCTGACCCGAAAGACTCCTCTCCTAAAATCATAATCGTTTCTCTCGTACTGCATCTCAACTAATTTAGAGAGTACGTCCTCTAAAGGCCGCTCCACTCCAACTTGAAGATGGAGCATCAGCTCTTGGTAGGCTTCTGGAGAGCCTAGGCCGTAAATACAAGAAACCGAGGCGACTATTAAAACATCCTGGCGATCGAAAAGACGCCTGGTTGCTGAATGGCGCATGCGATCTATCGACTCGTTAACCTGGCTATCTTTTTCAATATAGGTGTCAGAAGAGGGAATATAGGCTTCCGGTTGATAATAATCATAATAGGAGACAAAATATTCAACCGCATTATTAGGGAAAAATGATTTAAACTCCCCGTAGAGTTGAGCGGCCAAAGTTTTATTGGGGGCCAAGACTAAAGTGGGTAAACCGTATTGGGCCACCACGTTGGCCATGGTGAAAGTCTTGCCGGAGCCGGTCACCCCTAAGAGGACCTGTGAAGAGACACCCGCCCTGAGGTTAGCCAGCAATCGGTCGATGGCCTGTGGCTGATCACCTTGAGGCTTAAAATCGCTAACCAACTCAAAAACGCGCTGGGCCTTAACCATTATTAATCTTTAACCAAAAAATAGCTCGCCGGATAAATAGCGGAAAACGAGAAAAAAAATAAGAAAGAAAGAATAAATAAATAAAGAGTTAAGCTAAAATACCTCAAAATATTAATTACCCTATTGTTCAGGCTAACGAGCCGCCTTAAACGGAGAATAACAATTTTTTATTATATCTCAAAACAATGGCTGTGTCCAGACTGAATTTTAATAATTCTATAATTTTATAGATGCCACGAAAAAAAACACAATTTTAACTTCAAACGTCGATTATAATTTAGTACCTGGCTTAAAAAACCATAACCTTGGCCAAGCTAGCCTTGGACCTTAGATATTTCTAAGTTTTTTGGCCTAATACTATAATGTCGGAAAATTCATAGCTTTCTCTCGATAGGTAATTTATAGAATCGGCTTTATTTTTGAAAACGGGCCAGATTAAATAGTAGTATCCGTTCACAAATGTGAACGTTTAAGGGCCCGTTCACAAGAGAGAACGCTGCGGGGCCAAGCCTATTGAAAGGGACGAGACATACCACAGCAATGTAGCCCCCTAGAGGAGCTTAGTAA